>JANPNY010000309.1:0-8533 GCA_031427745.1 Chitinophagaceae bacterium
CTTCAATTTTAGTAGGCCAGCCATTTTTAGCAGCGGCCTCTTTCATCTGGTAAATAGGAGTGGCTAAATCAGGTGTAAAGGGGCCATTTAAATGAGGCTCCAATACATTTAAATCGATTTCAATTACCTGGTCAAAATAAGCTTCCGGATTGGCATACACTTCGGCATCGCCGGTTAAATGTGCAGCAATAGCATCGGCAGCCGCAGCAATTTCTTCCCTGCCGGTTGATTTTAAATAACGGCTCATGCTGTCATCGTAACCAAAAGTAGAAGTGGTAGCACCAATTTCAGCACCCATGTTACAGATTGTACCCTTGCCTGTACAACTCATGCTAGTAGCACCTTCACCAAAATATTCAACCACAGCGCCGGTACCACCTTTTACGGTTAGTATACCTGCCACCTTTAAGATAACGTCTTTAGGAGCTGTCCATCCGTTTAATTTTCCGGTAAGCTTAACGCCAATCAATTTAGGCATTTTTAGTTCCCATGGAAGCCCCGCCATTACATCGCAGGCATCTGCACCGCCTACACCAATTGCAATCATACCAAGACCGCCAGCATTTACCGTATGGCTATCTGTACCAATCATCATACCACCCGGAAATGCATAGTTTTCTAAAACTACCTGGTGAATAATGCCGGCACCTGGTTTCCAAAATCCAATACCATATTTATTACTTACACTGGCTAAAAAATCATACACCTCACTGCTTTCATGCACAGCTCTGTCAAGATCTGTTTTACTATTTACTTTAGCTTCAATCAAATGATCGCAATGCACTGTAGAAGGAACAGCTACCTTAGTTCTACCACTCTGCATAAATTGCAACAACGCCATTTGTGCAGTAGCATCCTGCATGGCAACACGATCCGGTGCAAAGTCTACATAAGTTTTTCCTCTTTCAAATGCGCTGGTAGCATCTCCTTGCCAAAGGTGGGCATACAATATTTTTTCGGTAAGTGTAAGTGGTTTGCCAACAGATTTACGGGCAGCTTCAATGCGGCTGCCGAAATGGGCGTACACTTTTTTGATCATGTCGATGTCGAAGGCCATAGTGTTAATTTAAAAACCTGCTTGCCGGCAGGCTGGTTATACAATTATGCAATCTGGAATTTGTTTTCATGTTTTACTCAAAAAATGAAAGAAATAATATTTTTAAATATTATTTACATTTCGTTGTATAGTAAAGTGGTTGTGGGCGAAATTACATAAAGGCAGTTATCATTTTTAAAAAATCATAAAATATTCTGTAAGTCTTAATCTGATATTTGACTAAATTAGCAGTGTGAACAGTTTTAAACTCTTTATTGAATGGCATGTTTTTGGTGTTTGTACGGCCATTGGCGAACGTGTTGGCATTGCTACCTCTACCATTCGGAAATATTTTATTTACATTTCTTTTCTTACAATGGGTTCTCCTGTTATAGTCTATCTTTTTATTGCATTTTGGATGAATGTAAAAAAATACATTCTTAACGGACGACGTAATCCTTTACGATATCTTTAGCCAACGGTTGTTTACTGCCGGCATAATTCTCACGACTGATAATATTTTCCTTTAAATAACTTCTATCAACCCGACACAGGATATTAAGTATCGGCCTGTAAGAAGATCAATCTTTCATCAAAATATGTTTTGTAAAATATCACTGCAATTATACTGATCGAGGAATAAATTATCAAGTTGATATTTTACTCCTAATTTATTAGTGGTACAAGAGTGATCATTTTTGCCATTGCAGCTATCGTGAAAAAGTACTGCCGGATTCAAAAAAAATCTTCTCTAACTTATCGTTTGTTCAAGATAAAAGAAGCAGCAACCCTATATTTTAACCACTTATACATTTTACATGTTCCAGCAAAAATCTTACAGTATTTTTGACTAATGCGTAAATCGCTCAATATATTAATAAACTCTCTCAGGCTTACCTGGCAGGAACTGCGGGTGAATAAACTAAGAACCGGCCTTAGCCTTACGGGTGTGGCATTTGGTATTTTTTGCATAATAGGCGTTTTGGCAACGGTGAATAGTTTGGAAAGAAATATCCAAAACGAAGTACAAACACTGGGAAACAACACCATTTATATTGATAAATGGGAATACGGTGGCGGTCCGGATAAGCCATTTTGGAAATACCAGGCAAGGCCCACCATGAAATATGAAGAAATGGACCTGATTAAAAAACGGTCGGAACTGGCATCCGATATTTCTTTTTTAATGCGTGCAAGTGGTAATATCGGATACAAAGATGATGTTATTCAAAATGCTTCGGTATATGGTATTGTAGAATCTCAAATGACCATTCAACCCATATCTTTTGCAGCAGGCAGGTATATTTCTTCAACAGAGTTTAATAGTGGCAGTACAGTTGGACTTATTGGTTTTGACAATGCAGAAAAGTTATATGGCAGTTCCGAAAAAGCTTTGGGTAAATATTTTGAAATAAAGGGTAAGCATGTAACCATTGTTGGAGTTATAAAAAAAGAAGGAAAAAATTTTATTGGTTGGGATTATGACAACTGCATAATGCTTCCCTATAAATTATGTAAACAGATTGTACCTGAAAAAAACAGTAACCCGGTATTGATAGCAACCGGAAAGAAAAATGTTACCACTACCGCTTTAAGTGATGAATTGCAAGGCATAATGAGGCAGATTAGAAGATTAGCACCAAGACAGGAAGACAACTTTTCTTTAAACAGCGTAGAAGCATTCAGTAAGGCCATTACAAGTTTATTTAGCACGGTAAACGTTGTTGGTGGCTTAATTGGCGTTATCAGTTTAATAGTAGGCATGTTTGGCATTGCCAATATTATGTTTGTAACGGTAAAAGAAAGAACCAGTGTTATTGGTTTAAAAAAAGCCATCGGTGCAAAGAGAAGCAGTATCCTGTTTGAGTTTTTATTAGAGGCGTCCATCCTTTGTTTAATGGGGGGTGCCATTGGTTTGTTTTTTGTTTATATCTTAACCTTAATATTATCGGGGCCACTCAAATTCCCGGTTTATATCTCCATTCCTTTACTGATTAGTACGGTTATTATTTGTTTGGTAGTTGGTGTTTTAGCAGGAATTTTCCCGGCTTCAAGGGCAGCAAAAATGGATCCGGTTGTAGCTATACGGAGCAAGTAGTTATCGAGTAGGTTTAAATGCTGATTTCACATCCATACCTGGTAGGTTTTAAGTGCTTAAACCGTTTAGCGGTTTACAGATTTCGAAATAACCTGCATAAGCTCATAAGAATGAGAACTGTGGTATTAGATTCATAAATGCTTTTCTTTGTGTTCAATTCTTTGAGGTTTATGAATGAAATTTCACTTTTTAATACCGCCAGTGATGGTGGCACCCAGGCACTGTCCGCAGGTGATGGAAGCACCGTAACTATCATGGCCATTGAATCATCCTGCGATGAAACATCCGCATCCATTTGCAGGGACGGAATTATTTTATCCAATAGTATCGCCACCCAATCTGTACATGAAAAATATGGCGGCGTGGTGCCGGAACTGGCCAGCAGGGCTCATTTGCAAAATATTGTACCCGTTGTTGATGAAGCTATTAAAACAGCCAATTGTTTGTTGGCAGATATCAATGCCTTTGCATTTACACAAGCGCCCGGTCTTATTGGTTCATTGCTGGTAGGAGCACAATTTGCCAAATCTATGGCGTTGGCGTTGGATAAACCTTTGATAGCAGTACACCACATGCAGGCACATGTACTGGCCAATTTAATAGCAACCGATAAACCTGCTTTTCCTTTTTTATGCTTAACAGTAAGCGGTGGCCATACACAAATAGTTCTGTGTGAATCACCTTTGCAAATGAAAGTAATTGGCGAAACAATTGATGATGCTGCAGGAGAAGCATTTGATAAAAGCGCTAAACTACTCGGACTACCCTACCCCGGCGGACCATTAATTGATCGATATGCCACTAGTGGAAATCCAAAACGATTTGCGTTTCCCGAGCCGCAGATACCGGGCTACAACTTTAGTTTTAGTGGCCTGAAAACTTCCATCTTATACTTTTTGAAAAATGCAGGCACCAGTACCGTTTTTAAAGAAACTTTTACCGCATCTGCTGAAGAAAGGCAAGTGTTTATTGATGAAAACCTGGCAGATATCTGTGCTTCTATACAGGGCAGAATTGTGAGTATTTTAATGAATAAATTAAAGAAGGCCGCCAAAGAAACAGGCATTAAAAATATCTGCATTGCCGGTGGCGTAAGTGCTAATAATGGGTTGCGTACGGCATTAAAGCAAACCGGTGCAGCCCTGGGATGGAAAACTTACATCCCGGCATTTGAATATTGTACCGATAATGCAGCCATGATTGCCATTACAGCTTATTACAAATATTTGAATAAAGATTTTGTATCACTTCAAACCGTTCCATCAGCAAGGGCTGCCTGGTAACGTTTTTATTATGGCCAATATCTACTTCCAGTTTAAACAATTCACCATTCAGCAAAATAACTGTGCCATGAAAGTGTGTACAGATGCCTGCCTGTTTGGGGCATGGGTTGCTGATGAACTTACGTCAATTAGCCAGGCAGGCATTTACCTTGATATTGGCACCGGGACTGGCTTGTTGAGTTTAATGCTTGCACAAAAAACAAGCGCCTTTATAGATGCTGTAGAAATTGATAAAGCCGCTTTTGAGCAGGCAAAAGAAAACATGCATCAATCGCCCTGGAGCGATAAGATCAGTATAATTAATACCGACATAAATGCATTTGATACCAATAAAAAGTACGATTGCATCATCAGCAATCCACCTTTTTTTGAAGGCGATTTAAAAAGCAGTATCAGCAATAAAAATGTAGCCAAACATGATACTACTTTAACATTGCAACAGCTATTGCAGGTAGTTGACAAAACCCTGCAACAGGATGGATATTTTGCAGTATTACTGCCCTACCACAGAGCGAATTTTTTTATCGAAGCAGCCGCAAAATCTACCCTGTATCTTAGTAAAAAAGTATTGATAAAGCAAACGCCCGGGCATGATTACTTTAGGGCAATATTGTTATTCACCAGGCAGCAGAAAATAATAATCAACGAGGAAATCATCATTAAAAATGAGGCAAATAATTATACAGAAGCCTTCGTCGGTTTATTGAAAGATTACTATTTGTTTTTGTAAAAAGGGATTGGGTTGAATATGCCCATAGTTAAATATTCGCTGCATTTAAAGTAGTCTCATAAAAATGACGGAAAGAAAAAAATAAAATGGCAAAAATAAATGAGGCAGCGTTAGCAGGGTCAAGCTCCCCTCTGCCTTTGGAGAGGGGCTGGGGGTGAGGTGAAAATTTATTCCCCGCCGTACGCTTTCATATAAAAGAAAGGCCCGGCAATTTTCCCCTTGTGGGTAAGGGTTGCTCTTGTTATCATATCGCTTTCTCCTTTAACCAAATCTTCCAGTACATATTTTATCAGCTGTTCGCCAAAGTACTGACTGGCATCTCTTGGCAGTTCGTTGGGGAGATTGCCCACTGCCATAATATCAATGCTACCGGATAGGTAAGCTGCGGTTTTTTCTTTGGTAATTTTATCAACTCCATACACAGGGTTTTCAATGGTTTGATCTCCGAGGTTGATGGGGATGGAGCCATGTTCATCATCTGTAATATCAGCAATTGTTTGAATAGAAAAAGTTTCATCCACATCGCCTGTTTCAAAAAGCCGGGGTACATTTTCTGTCCAGTAAATTCCGTTCATCAAAACATCTGTGCATTTTGTATACGGTAAAAACCTGCTTCGGTATTGCCCCGGAAACTGGTGAAAATGTTCCCGTTTGTAAGTCTTTAACTCTTTATGTGTATACAAATCGCCCCCCTTTAGCTGTACATATACCGGGTAAGAAAATTTTCTTTCCAGGTACTCATCGGGTTCTACTTCGGTAATGCCCATCAGGTTCATTACTTCCAGCACACCATGCGCTACACGCCCGCTGCCGGTAACCGCAACCTTGATATTAGGTACTTTTAAACCAAAATAAGTATGAATCAAATGCCTGTAATCTTTGTTGGAATAAACACTGGTTAAATTGAATAGGCCGGTTCTGTTTCCATATGCCATCATGCCATTGTGGGCACCTACAATACCTGCAAAAAAACCAAAGCCCAACACCCGCTGACCATCGTCATGCACCAGGCACTCATAATCAATAAGGGTAATATTTCTTTTAAGAATTTCTTTAAATAGCAGTTGGTTATGCAACTGCATTTTTTTTGTGTGTGAAAAAAAAAGATACTTTTTTTCGGGTATTAGTTTTTCTTTCGGTACTTCTTTAATACCCAGCATCACATCACAATCGCTGATATCTTCACGCACTTCTACCCCTCCCCTTTCGTACTCTTTATCCGTAAAACAACGAATGTCGGAATGTTGAACAATCACTTTTATTTGTGGGAAATTTTTATGCAACCACCTGCATTGTGGCGGTGTAAGCGCCACCCTGTTATCCGCAGGAATTTTTTCTTCTCTTATTAAAGCTATTTTGAGCATCAATCGTTTTTGAGGCCGCAAGTTATCACTAATTTGCAATTTGAAAATTGAAAACAACACACATGAATTATTTTGAATTGTTCGACTTACCTGTTTCGCTGAAAGTGGATAAAAGCCAGCTTGCAAAAAAATATTTTGAGCTCCAGAAAAAGTACCATCCCGATTTTTTTACACAGGCCGATGAAGAAGGCCAGGCAACTGCATTAGAAAAATCATCTTCCATCAACAAGGCACTGAAATTGTTGCAAAACCAGGATGAAACCATCAAATATGTATTAGAGCTGAAAGGCTTGCTGGCAGCGGATGAAAAGTATCAGCTGCCGCCGGATTTCCTAATGGAAATGATGGATTTAAATGAAAATTTATCGGCCGGTTCAGCAACTGCTATCAATGAAATTGAAATAGGTTTGTATGATGAAGTAAAAGATATTATTGAGCATTACAATGACAGTACCACCCCTGAAGCACTGCAGAAAGTAAAAGCTTATTACTTCAAGAAAAAATATGTACAACGTATTTTGGAGAGATTAGATGGATAGCGTAATATTGCAGCCGCTTAAAGAAGTTAAGCGTTTTTATAATAGTTGAAGAAGTGGCCCATGTGGCGGAATTGGTAGACGCAGCAGACTCAAAATCTGCCATTCGCAAGGGTGTGAAGGTTCGATTCCTTTCGTGGGCACTCAGCCCCCTTTTACAGGGGGCTTTTTTATGTCTGCAATTCAGTTGCTGGATAAACCTGGCACACCCTAAATTTTGAAAAGTGAAGAAGCCTGTGCTACCGATTAATTAAGGCACATTTGGAAGGCACATAGAACCTACACTACAAAGCCAACCTTGCAAAGAGCAAAAATACAAACGCACTGCCCACCTACCCTAGCGGACTAATTTCCATTTGGCTTTTTGTTGTTAACTTCAACTTTATGTTTTCAATTGGGCAACGGTTCCGGGCTGGTTATAAAATATCCCACATGCAGCAATACCCTGCCCTTTGGCTGCAAGGCTCAATGAACTTTACGTACTTATGACAAGCGGATTTTCAATATCATTATTGATTTCTTTCTCTTCAATTTTCGAGGAGGAACCCAAAGAACTAAAGTCATATTTGACTGGTATTAGCCGTTCAAAGTTATTAAATGCTTGCGCATTCTTTCTCGGATTTAGCACTACACAATCGAAGTTTGAAGACTATGTGGATTTTTTAAATATGTTTTTCTGCGAAGAAAATCGTGACGTGGCAAATTATATATATGAAAAATTAGAGCGTGAGCATGCATCAGAAAAAGCTAGGTTAATAATCATTAATCCATTAACAAGTTTACAATTATTCGAATTCTCTTTTGACAATCTTGATGATAACGAAAATCAAACTATTGCTGAATCTGAAATAAGTATTTTCAAAGCTGTTTTATTGCTAAATGAAAAAAATATCACTTTAGGTAATGTCGGGGTCACATCAACAGAAAATGTAGAAAGTGATATAAAATTGGCTGCAATGGCGTTGTCCCAGACTTACCCTTACTCAGAGTTTGTTAACTATGATAAGTTTGAACTTCTAACAACTCAAACCATAAAATCATTTTTCCTTTTTGAGTTTCTAGAATCAAATCGTCAAACAGCAACACTTCTATCAAAATTTCTGGAATATTTTGATTGCGGCGAGTGGAAGGAATTTCTAAGAAATGTTTTACCTCTAACATTTGCATTTATAGAATCAAAAAAAGAAGCTCACATCGATATTGTAATTGGCAAAGGAGAAAAATATGAAAGTGGTTGCAACTTTCTTGAAAAAATAATAATATTAGATACAGAAGTTTTAATTGATTATGATTTTAAAAAAGTTAGAAGTAAGCCATTCTACAAAGTAGAAGAAGGAATTTATAGAATTATTTTTGGAGCTTTCGTTTTAGAACTTATACATAAAGGAGTGTATTTTAAGTTGAGTGAAATCAATAAGACACTAACCGGCGATGGAAAAATTAAAGACTTCCGTAGCTTTTATTGTGATGAATTTTCTGAAAAGCA
>JANPNY010000310.1:0-2760 GCA_031427745.1 Chitinophagaceae bacterium
GCAGTGATATCATGCACAAATGAAAGGGAACCAATTTGTAGACTGTTTACTACAACCGAAATGTTTGCATCGTTTTACCAATCTTTATTTAAAACATCATGGTTACCTCAAACTAATTTAATAGGCAGGCACTTAAAAATCGTTTCTCCATTTTTTAAACAAATCAAGTTCTTTATTAGCATGACTGTGAAACATGTCGCCAATAACTACCACTTGCTGCGGTTTAAAAAATTGTATTTGTGTTACCAGGCGCTGCAGATCTTCTTTATAAATGGCTTGTGGTACAGCAATGCCTTCTTTTCTAAAATGACCGGTTTTGCCAAAATGCAAATCGGACAATAACAGCATTTTCTCCTCTTCCCAAAAAATACAACGGTCATTTGATAATGAAAAAGTATTGCCTGCAATGTGGTGTTGTACAATTTGTTGCATAAAAAGTGACCGTAAACCGCTTCAGGATATAGTTATTGGATAATTGGTTTTGATATAATCCATTTTGTATTTACATTACAAAGAAAACTTAAAACAATGACCGACCAATCAAATTTCTCTGAATTAGACAAACCAACTTTAAGCAGCAGCTTAAATGTATTGACCATCCTTACTTTTATAGGATCTGGAATCTCAATTATTTTATCACTTGCAAGCCCTGCCATTCTAAAGTTTTCAAAAGGCTTTATGGACAAAGCAGCAACCTCCGGGCAGGAGCTAACGTCCAAACAATTAGAAGACATGGATAAAGGCAGGCAGGCAATAGAACTGGCGCAGGCAAATATAGTGCCTTCCATTATTGTTGGTGTGCTTGGTGCTGTACTTTGTATTGTAGCTGCTATTATGATGCGCAAACTAAAAAAAGATGGCTATTGGATTTATATTGCCGGCGAATTATTGCCATTGATTACAGCTTTTATTTTGATGGGCACCAGTCAATTTACAGGTGTCTTTAGTATAATAATTGCAGTTGGGTTGCCGGCATTATTTATTGTTCTGTATACATTAGAGAAAAAAAACCTGGTGAATTAAATGGTTTAGTTATTTCCCTAACTGTGCCTGCATCTTTTTTATCCTGTCTTCCAGTTTTTCGGAAGTAAGGCTGTTGCGGTTAAGGCCATCCGCTAAAATAGGAAAACAAAACGGGGTAAGTTTTTGAGGAAATGTAACAACGATATTGCTTTGGCTGATTCTTTTATAAGCATCCCGTAGCCTTACTTCTTCCATTTGCTGACTCATCACTTCGTTGTAAGCCTGACGGAGTAATAAATTACCAGGATCGTATTCACTAAATACATTAAATAACAGCCCGGCGTTGCTTTGCAAATGCCGGGCTTTCATTTGCTCACCAGGCATCCCCTGAAAAATTAGTCCCCCAATAACCGCTATATCCCTGAATTTACGCTTGGCCATTTCGGTAGCGTTCACACTTTTCTGAATATCTGCCAGCAAATTTTCCTGCGTAAATAATTCATACACGTTGCTGTCATCCACGGGAATTGGCTGGTCGCTCAGCAACTCAAACCCATAATCGTTCATTGCAATTGAAAAGGTGATGGGTGTAATTTTACTGATACGAAATGCAAGGATAGCTGCCATCGCTTCATGAACCAGCCGGCCTTCAAAAGGATATACAAAAAGATGGTAGCCATCTTTTGTTTCAATATGCTCAATCAATAATTCATTTTCGGCAGGAATTATGGAAAGTGCCGCCTGCAAATCAAGCAATGGTTTCAATACAACGAACTCTTCGCTTACAAATCCCTTTAACGGATGTGGACTCATTTCCTTCCGCAGCATCAACCCAAGATTTGCTGTTAGCGACATTCGGCCACCCATCCAGCTTGGCACCAAACTTTTTTTGGCAGTAGATTTTTTTACCAGCACTGTCATATCCTTAATCATTACAAACTGCAGATTTCTACCTGCAAGCGTAAACACATCACCTTCTTTTAACCTGCTGATAAAATATTCCTCTATTACGCCAATATAACCACCGCTCATAAACTTCACCTTTAGCATGGCGTCACTAACGATAGTGCCAATGTGCATCCGGTGCCGCATGGCCAGCCGGCGGTTGGCAATTTTATAAACCCCGTCTTCAATAATTAGTTTTTTATACTCGTCATATTGCTGCAAAGCCTTGCCACCGCTGGTGATAAAGTGAATCACTTCCTGCCACTCCTCCTCCGTTATTTCGGCAAAACAATAAGTGCTTTTTATCTCTTTAAATATTTTTTCGGGCACAAAACCATCACCTACAGATAAGGTGCACAAGTACTGCACCAACACATCAAAACAAAGCAGCATGGGCTCTTTGCTTTCAATATAGTCCTGCTTAATGGCTGCTTTTAAAGCGGCAACTTCAATCAATTCCAACGAATGGGTGGGCAAAAAATAAATTTTACTTACAGCGCCGGGCTGGTGGCCGCTTCGTCCTGCTCTTTGTAAAAATCTTGCCACACCTTTTGGCGAGCCCACTTGTATTATAGTTTCAACAGGGCGAAAGTCAACACCCAAATCTAAACTTGCCGTACAAACTACTGCTTTTAATTTTCCGGTGTGTAAATTTTCTTCTACCCAAAAACGCAATTCCTGTTCTATACTTCCATGGTGTAAGGCAATAGCACCTGCCAATTGCGGGGCAATGTTTAGTAATGTTTGATACCAGGTTTCGCTCATGCCTCTGGTATTAATAAAAATTAAAGTAGTCTTACTTTGTTCTATAATAGGCACCAGAGTGTGTGCGAGTTTTATACCTAAATGTCC
>JANPNY010000311.1:0-4570 GCA_031427745.1 Chitinophagaceae bacterium
ATTCCCTTGTACGAATCTCAGGACATTGCAGCAAAGACAATTCTTTTAAGTCAAATTGCCGAAGAATTTATTGAACATATAGCTGGTACAAAAGAAGAGTTTTTGAAAGATTGGATTCTAAAACATCTACATCATGAAAAAGATAAATTACTAAAACATTTGAATTAAATGCACAGTCCAGAATTTATAAAAGCTATCAATCAGGCAGCGTCCGAATTGGGGATTACAACAGAACATTTTCCAACAAATTGGGCAGTCAAGCTTGTAAGAGGCGATGATATTAGATTTATAGTTGGTTATACTTTGCCGTTAAACAACTCTGCCAGTTACAAAATAGCACGAAGCAAAAATTTATGCAGTGAAATTTTGAATTCTAATGAAATTAAAAATGTACCGCACCAATTATTGCTTACACCATCAGTATTGCTTCGCAGAAAAAATGAAAATGGCAACAGAAAAATAATCCAGCGATTCATTTCTGAAAACAAGTACCCTTTTTTAATAAAACGAAATAATTCGTCAAAAGGCGATGGTGTATTCCTTATACGAAACGAGACTGAATTAGAGCATACTTTGTCTGAAATTTATTCAACCGATAGCACCTTGTGCCTATCCCCTTACAGAAAAATCATTAGTGAATTTCGGAACATAGTTTTACATAACAAGTGTCTTTTAAGCTATGAAAAAAAAATCGCCTACATCATCGGAGACGGCAAGAGTTCAATTATAGAACTTCTCACCGAATATTTAAAAGGTTACCGAGATGCTAAAGCAAATTCTGACAACTTATTTGACGAATCATTGCTAAAAAGATTAAATGAGATTCCAAAGAATAATGATAAAATATTTCTTCACTGGAAACATAATGCATCGTTTGGAACAGACTATGAAGTAGTAAATAATGAAAGCATGAAATTAATGGCAGTGAAAGCTGCCCAGGCAATTAATGCAAAGTTTGTAAGTGTTGATATTGTATATTCAGATGAATATGGTTTTGAGGTCTTAGAAATTAACGCTTCAGTAGTTTTAAATGCCTTTTCTGTGGTTTGCCCTGAAAATTTTAAGCTCACTGTCGAAATATTAAAAGAAGCTCTTACCGAAACCTTTGCCAGCAATAACTAAATGACATGAAGATTATTATATCAGGCAATATTGGTTCAGGGAAAACCACGATTTTAAAAAGAGTAAATCAGCATTTTCAATACGATGAAATTATCATAGATGATTTTAGGGTTAAATATGGCGATGAGAGTTTAGATGGTGAGTTTTTAGCCAGAGATAATTTTTATTTGGCAATTAAAAGTGATAAAAATCAGTTTATTGAATGTACCGGAGTAGGCAGTGTAGCAGAAAAATTATTTGAGCATTTGAAAAACTTTAATGAACCCATTATTTTGCTGATATTATCCGTTACGAAAGAAGCCTGCTTAAAACGAATTGAGAAAAGAGATTGGAAAATTCCGTTTCCTTTTAAAAAGGAACCCCTGTATGAAAAACTTTCAAGAATTGAAAAGTCATTAGACATAGAAACGATAACAAAAGAGCTCTCCTATTTAGAAAAATTAATTGTAGTTTCTAAAAAAAATGAGCATTTAAACGATATTGATTCAATAACAAATCAAATACTTTCTTTAATCAAACAAGCCTAAACACCAATTACGTTCAATGACCGATATAGATGTTATGAGAATAGCAATCCAAGAAGCTAAGAAAGCTTATTTGAAAGCCAATTTCCCTGTTGGTGCGGTTCTTTTAATTAATAAAGAGATTATAGATAAATCACATAATCAAAACAAAGAGTTGGGAACATTATATTCTCATGCAGAAAATTCTTTGTTGATAAGACATTCCGTATCTATTAAGAAAGCAGCATTAAGAAACGAAACAATTGAATTATTTTCTACATTAGAGCCATGTTTGTATTGCTTTGGAGGTCTGATGCAGCATAATGTTAATAGATTGGTTTTTTCTGTTTCCGACCCTGTTGTAGGCTCTTGTTCTCTATTACCTCATCTTAGTGAATGGTATCACAAGAAGAATATTATTATTGAAAAAAATGTCTTGACAGAGGAATACCTGCCTATTCTGTATGAGTACAATAAAAGGTATAATAAGTATGAGTGGGACAAATTAATTGCTATCAATAAAAGATAATAATTAGCGATATTTACAATTAAAGTAATTACTAAATTTCATTGCATGAGCGATATTGAAGCAATGCTGACGGATAAGATTCAGGGCTATTATGGCGGCAGATATTTGTCCCATCAAAAGAAAGTAATTGAAAAAAATGAAAAATTTCTTGAAGATGGCTTAATGATTAATCGTTTCTTATCAGAATCAAATATAAAAGGAAACCTTGTTGATATTGGTTCGGGAAATTGTCGTTGGTTTTCGCTATTGGAGAATAATGTAAATCACTATTATGGAATAGACACAAACGGCGTTGCATTATCATTGGCACCAAAACGTACAAAACTTACAACTATCAATAAAAATGTTTTCCAAGATAAATTCAAGTTATCAGACTCAACTAAATCATCCATTGATATAGCTCTCTTTTCTTTTTTTCTTTCACACTTTTCTGATACAAGTATTCAAAATTTAATTGGCAAATTAGAAGCAATAAATTCTATAATAATAATTGATTCATTTTGGGGAATCAAGCACAAAGAAAAATATATAACAAAAGAGCTTAGAGATGTTAAAAGAATGACTTCTGAAAACGAGTTCATTAATTTGCCCAAAAGATTTTTTGAATATAATGACATAAACAGTCTCTTTAATCCTTTTGGATACACTATTTCTAAATTTCAGCAAGGTCATTATTCGTTTATTTGCATGATAAAAAAAGATTAAAACACCACAAACACAAAAGGAGAAATGCCTGAACAACAAAACATAGAGTACAAACAAAGTTGGCACGATGATTACCTGAAATGGGTTTGTGGTTTTGCCAATGCACAGGGTGGTGTAATATTCATTGGCAAAGACGATAATGGCAAAGTGGTCGGAATCAGCGATTACAAAAAACTGATGGATGAAATACCCAACAAAGTGAAAGACCTGATGGGGATTTTAGTTGATGTAAATCTGCATGAAGAAAATGGCTTGTACTATCTTGAAATAATTACACAAACCTATGCAGTACCTATTTCTTTACGTGGCAGGTATTACTACCGCAGCGGAAGTACCAAACAAGAATTGATTGGCGCAGCACTCACTGATTATTTACTTCGTAAAAGTGGTAAGACATGGGATGAGGTTAGCGAACCCACAGCTACCATTGACGATATTGACGATGCCAGTTTAAAATCATATATAGCAGCATCCCTTCATGCAGGCAGAATTTCAGATGTGGAAGGATTAAGCAAAGCAGATTTGATTGCTAAACTTCGTTTGACAGATGATAACGGGAGCATTAAAAGAGCAGCCATTGTTTTGTTTGGAAAGAACCCGGCAAAGTTTTTCAATAATTGTGTTGTAAAAATTGGCCGCTTCGGAAAAGACAGCAGCGACCTGAGATTCCAAGAGGCATTGGAAGGCAATATTGTTTATTTGCTGAGAGAAGTGCTGGAACAATTAAACCGGAAATTTTTTACCCGTGCAATTTCGTTTGAAGGAATGCAAAGGATTGAGAAAGGTGAATATCCTATTGCAGCACTTCGTGAAATGTTGCTCAATGCATTAGTCCATAGAAATTACTTAGGTTCTTCTGTGGTGCAGATGCGTATGTTCGATAATCACTTTAATATCTGGAACGAAGGTGAATTGCCTGCCGGTATTAGTTTGGATTCACTCAAACGGCAGCACCCATCACGGCCAAGAAATTTGTTGATTGCGGATGTTTGTTTCAAAGCTGGCTACATTGATGCATGGGGAAGCGGCACATTAAAAATTATCAGTACCTGCAAAGAGGCAGGATTGCCCGACCCCGAAATTATTGAGCAGGACGGTGGCATATTGGTAACCCTGTTTAAAAACAAGTATAGTGCCGAACAGTTGCAGAAATTGGGATTGAATGAGCGACAGGTAAAAGCGATATTGTATGTTGTTGAACATGGCAGTATTACCAATTCAAAATATCAGGAGATAAATGCAGTTGCTAAGACACTGGCTACTGAAGAATTGAAGGACTTGATTGGTAAAGAGCTAATAAAACAAGCCGGTTCAAAAGGGCGGGGAAGCAAGTATGAACTAAAAGAATAATTGGCCGCTAATTGGCCGTATTGGCCGCTAATTGGCCGGGAATTGACTGCACATGGATAAACTCAATTGCATAATTTGGGGGACAGACCCAAACAGCCAACGCACCAAGTCAGGCACATTTGCAAGGCACACAAACCACACACACAAAAGCTAACCTTGCAAAAGAGCCTGCCTTGTTCCTACGCTTCCGGGACACACCCTGCTTCATTGGACACAGGCATTAACCCACATTGCAGCTAAAACTACTATTTTTCATCATTTTTCATGATTATTTTGGTTTTCAAATTCTGAAACATCGGCTACTAAAGGGTTTTGTATTTTAGCAGGGTTTGTAGTACACAGGGGGGTGTTCGTAGATCAA
>JANPNY010000312.1:0-10241 GCA_031427745.1 Chitinophagaceae bacterium
TCTACGATTATCCCTTTCGCTTTTGCCTATGCAGGTATACAAACCAAACGTTTCGGGGATTGGGTAAAACCTGCCATTCCCTACACTTTATTTAGTGCAGCAGCGTTGGGTGTAGGTTTAATGATGGGCGCAAAATGGGCATACGAAGCTTTATCCTTTGGAGGCTACTGGGCATGGGATCCGGTAGAAAATGCTTCGCTGGTGCCCTGGCTTATTATGATTGCAGGATTGCATACGATGGTGATTTTTAAAGCAACAGGTCATTCGCTACGGGCCAGTTATTTATTTGGTATACTAAGTTTTTTATTTGTTTTATACTCAACTTTTTTAACCCGTACCGGAATTTTAGGTGATACGTCTGTTCATGCTTTTACCGAAGCAGGCAAGGCAATGAATTTTTTAATATTTGCTTTCCTGATTTTTTTCACCCTTGGCTCGCTTGTATTATTCATCATCAACTTTAAAAAAATACCAGCCATTGTTAAAGAAGAAGACAGCAGCTCCCGTGAGTTCTGGATGTTTATAGGTTCGCTTGTTTTCTTTTTATCTGCCCTGTTTATTATTGCTAAAACATCTTTACCGGTTGTTAATTCAATATTTGGTACAAAGTTGGCGCAGCCGGAAAATGTGGAATTCTCTTATAATAAAGTGATGGTACTGGTTGCCATTGTAATTGGATTCCTCACAGCCATTGCCCAATATTTAAAATACAGGGGAACGCTCGCCGCCTATACCGTAAAAAAAATAGCGATACCTGTTTTAATTACTATCGTAGTAACTGTATTGCTGGGTATTATTTATCCTATCAACTACATAAAAGAAGGTATTGGGTTTTTAGTAGCCATATACGTTGCTTTGTTTGCCACCATATTTGCGGTTGTTTCTAACGCATCTTATATCTGGCTGGCATTAAATGGCAAACTCAAATCGGCAGGAGGTTCGGTTGCTCACCTTGGCTTTGGTTTAATGATAGCCGGCATGTTGGTTTCTGCAGGCAATAAAAAAATAATCAGCGAGGAGAAATATAAGGCTTTTGCCTTGCCAATGGGTATTGACCCATTAACGAAGCAACAGGATAATCCTGCCGAAAATATCAATCTTATCAAGCAGGTTCCCAACCAGATGGACGACTATTCTGTAACCTATTTGCATGATAGTGCCGGCCACGAAAAGGGGAGGCGTTTTTACAAATTATTGTTTGAACGAAAGGATGCAACAAAAAAAGTAACAGAGCAATTTGAGTTAAATCCGGATGTTTACCTGATGAAGGACAACAACATGAGTAGCAACCCGGATACTAAAAGTTACCTCACGCATGATGTGTTTACTTATATCTCCTATGCACTCAATCCGGAAAAAAATGTTGATACGGGCAGCTTTAAAATTTCGGAAGTGGCTGAAGGAGATTCTATATTTTACAGCAAAGGATTTGTAGTGCTGGATAAGATTCTTAAAAACCCCACATCCAATAAATTTAAAATATTGCCCACCGGTCCGTCCGTTGCTGCTGAGCTTACTATTTATGGGCAAGACAGTATGCAATACAAGGCTGCGCCGATGTTGATGGTGGATAGTTTGGGTATTAAAAAAATCGATGACACGGTATATGCACAAAACTTATTTGTACAGTTTTCCGGTGTAAGTACCGATCAAAAAAAGATTAAAATCGGCATCAAAGAATCTGATGGCATGATTGATTTTGTAACCCTGAAGGCTTACATATTCCCTTACATCAACCTTGTATGGATTGGCCTGATATTGATGGCCATTGGTTTTGTAATCAGCATCAACAAAAGAGCTAAACTATCAACCTGGCAAAGTGCTGCGTCTCTTGTATTTGTTGGGTTTGCGCTGTTCTATATGTTTTTACTGGCCAATTAAAATTTGGACTTAAATAGTGCCGATTTGTTTAAAGGAAAGGCTGTGTCACCCTTTAGCTTTTACAATTATAAATATGCCTGAGATTACTGCTTATTCCTTAAGCTGTTGTAAAACATTAATATCTGTTTACCCGTGCAGTTTTTTAATCATAACCTAAGTGTCAGTACTCTTTTTAAAATAACTTCCACCTACCGAATATCTAAACGTTATTGAATTATTCTACATAAAAAAAGAGGCTGACTCTTATTTTTAAGACAGCCTCTTTTTATTGTATTGCTGATTATTAGTTGTTTAAAACTGCACCACCTAAAATCGATAGCTTTTGCTCGTCGTCCCTAATTTTCTTTCTTAGCTCATCTATTTCCCTGGTTAACCCATTGAGTTTGTCAGATGCCTTTCTTGCATCTTTTGCTGCATGTTCTGCAGCCTTTGCACTTTTACCCGCTTTTTTTGCTTTGGTCTTGTCCTGCGGATCTGTTGTAAGATCATCAGCAACGTCCCTGTTTTTATCGGCAAGGCGTTGCGATTCGTCGTTTTGCTTACCCATGTAACTTGTACGGGAAGCTATCTCATTTTCCAAATCCGCCAGCTTGAGTTTATTTTCGTTGATGTTTAAGGCAATTTTTAATCTTGCTTTTTCATTGTTAAGTACGGCAATAGAATCCTTTGTAACCTGCGCCGAAATGAATCCTGCAAACAGCAGTAAACTTGCTAACGATAGAGTTAATTTTTGTTTCATGTTTATTTTGTTTTAGTTAAAATATTTACGAGTATTAGTCATAAAATCATGCCATATTTTAGTAATTAAAAAGCCTTTAAAATGAGGCCTGTGGCGGGAACTGTAATACTAATCTAAAATAATTTATGGGCAAATTGGGGAAATTTTTGTACAGATATCCTAAACGCTAAGGTGGCTCCGAAACTTAGGTTGGAAAATAAATAGTGTCAGAAATTATAGCATCTTTTAATTTAATTTTTTAAACAAGGAACCATTTCAGGATATGCTGCCGTGGTCATCATAAAAGTTAAAACCGTTGCTTATAAAAAGTAGCGGGCCACACAATAAAATAACACTTATTGTGCAACCCGCCGAATAGGGAAAGCTGTTGTTGATTACCTGAATGGAATATGCGTTTTATTATCTTTTTCATTTAAATCGGTCCATAAAATGGTTACGATGCCAGCCAGTTGCGCCGACATGGTTGCAAGTTCCGCAATCTGCTTACGCTGGTCTGGTGGCATTTTTTCATCACCTGCAAAATGCGCCATTATACCATTTCTAAACATGGGTGCGGCAAAACTGGCCAGCGGTGCCGGGGCACCCAATACATTGGCCAGGTAGTAATTAAAATAGCCATCCAGGTGCTGAGAAAAAAACGCATTGGCGTACACGGGAAAACTTACATCACCGGGCAAACTGGCTGCGATGGATTGTACTGTTTTTGTACTTACTTCCAGGGCATTGTCCTTAATAGTTACAATCCGGTAGGGGCTTGGCGCAGTAACCAATGATCCTGTTTGGATATCAACCAGTTCTTTTCCATTGTGCACATAAGAAGTAATATCGTTTGCATGATAGTGGCCTGTAAAAATAATTTTTAACCCTGCCTCCATTAGTGTTGCCGCAACATTTTGCCAATCATCTATTACATAACCCGGATCTAATTGCGATTGGTTTGCATAATGTTCAACCAAATTATGATGCATCATTGCAAACACAGTAATGTTCTGTTGTTTTGCTGCTGCCAGTTGGTCCAATATCCAGTTAAGTGTGGCCGGCTTAATTCTTCCGGCGGCTACTTCACCTTCCGGGCCATACTCTTCGTATTTGCTGGCATCAATACCAATGATCCGTAAATCATTTTGCGGCTGCACAACATAGCTTAACGAATTTGGGTCCCTTGCAATAGCCTGGCTGTACCCAAAATTGCTATAGATAGTTTCAAAATCAGTTTTGGAGGTGATGTCAACCGGGTACGCATTGTCGCCGTCAAATACTTTGGCTTTGGCGTTGTTGATATCATGGTTGCCGGGTATTACATATACCTTAATTCCATCGTTGCGTAATTGATTAAAAAAGCCGGCCATCGCTACATTACTTACCTTTTCACCGTCCTTGGTAATGTCGCCTGGAACCAGCAAAATATCTGTATGATATGTTTTAATGTCGTTCAATACATTTCTGAAAATTGCATCGCTGTATTGCACCATTTTGGGATCCTGGTCTACATAATTTTGAAACGCCGCTCCGGCTGCTCCGTTGTTGACTAGTAAAGACGGATCCATGTAATGAATGTCCGAAACGATGGCAATTTTTAAATGCGGATTTCCCTTTGCAAGTGTGCTTTGCGTTGTGACCGTTTCATCCTTTTTAATATCTTTTTTGCAAGACAACACAAGCTGGCATAGTAGTATTATAACTACTGATAATTTTGATTTCATTTTTTTAGTTTTAATTGATGAAGAATTAGAATTAAGGCTGATAATTGTTCGGACCCGATTTACATATCAAAGCTAGCAGGTGATTTTGCGGAACCCTAATCGACTGTTACTACCGTAATCATTATTTTTAGTAATATCCGCTTATAAGAGGTATAGATAAATGGTGGGTAGTAAAATTTGCAACAGTTGCGGTAATGCTCAATAATATTTGCATAAAATGCAAAAAGACATTAGTTATTCAAAACTTGCAAGCGATTGCTGTATTTAAATACCATTACACAATATTTGCTGACTTAGTGATTGAAAAAGATGCTGTCAATTTAACGAGCCTTGCATGTAAAATGGGTTAATTTTGATTAATGAAAAAAATATCGCAAATTGGTATTAGTAAGAAGAAAGTAAACAGGAAAAAGAAACCATAAAAATTTCCACGGTATGCCAGCATATGAAATAGAAATTATTTTAAACCGACAGTTAGCAGATTGTCTTTCCATTCCTGTGTTTATTACTGATATCGCCGGCAATCTTATCTTTTACAACGAACCTGCTGAAGAGATTTTTGGAGAGCGATTTGAGGATACCGGTGAAATGCCGGTAGAACAATGGTCAACCATGTTCAGGCCGGTTGATGAAGCAGGCATAATGCTTCCGCCAGAGGAATTGCCGCTGGTGAAAACTTTGCAAAATGCAACACCACACCACAAGACCTTTTGGATAGAAAGCCTGCAGGGAAAAAATCAAAAAATTTCGGTAACATCATACCCCATCATTGGCAGAACAGGAGTAATGTCGGGCGCTGTTGCTATTTTCTGGAAATCAAACGATGAATGAAAATTAAATTATGGGGCGTACGTGGATCCATCACCACTACAGGTCCTGAAACCGAATATTATGGAGGAAATACTTCTTGCGTAGATGTATGGGAAGATGGTTGCAGGTTAGTTTTAGATGGCGGATCTGGCATTCAAAAACTGGTTGTAAATGATGAACTGACTACCAAAAGGATTGACGTATTATTAACCCACCTGCACATGGATCATATACAGGGACTTGGTTTTTTTAAACCATTGTTCGATCCATCTATGGACGTACACATTTGGGGGCCTGCAAGCATTACACGAACGCTGCATTCAAGACTAAGCCGGTATCTTTCTCCTCCTCTTTTCCCGGTACTGATTCGTGACTTACCCTGTAAGTTTACTTTGCATGAAATTAAAAACAGCCATTTTACAATTGGCCCATTTACCATTCATTCAAATTATATAATTCATCCGGGACCTACAGTTGGTTTCCGGGTTAGTGGTCGCCAATCTACCTTTACTTATTTACCTGATCATGAACCTGCACTCGGCAAAAACGGCATCATAAAAAACAACCAATGGCTTTCCGGATTCGACCTTGCAGTGGGTGCAGATTTATTATTGCACGATGCCCAATATACCGGGCAGGAATATTTAAAGAAAAAAGGCTGGGGTCATTCGTCAATGGAAGATGCCGGGCTTTTTGCATCTATGACTGGTGTAAAAAGTGTTTTATTTGCCCACCACGATCCATCCCGTACAGATATACAACTGGATAATATTTTTACCGCATTTCAGGAAAAAGCCAGCTACCCATTTAACTATCAATTAGCAAGAGAGGGCATGGAAATTTTACTGGATGACTTATAAAAGCAGCAATAGGAGTCATTTTGCAGGCTGTACAATTCCATGATTTAGTTTTTATTGAATTTGTCCAAATCAATAAATATTCCCTTCATTAATACATAGTACACTACACAAAGGAAAGTTGGCATTTAAGTTGATATGTGTAAATAACTTAAAACAATTTTTTATAACGCTTTAACCCAAAGAAATTCTAGTTACTTTCAGGATTAGTCATTCTTCCTCAAAACGGTTTTTGTATTCGCACTCATATATCTGTAATTGCAACGTACGGTTTTGAAATTACAGGCGAATTATGATTGTGAAAGATCTTTGGCAAATCAATGCAGACTTTTATAAAAATTAAAAATGTTCGTTTATGTATTCAAAAAACCTTGATCCCAAAGATGTCGATAGAATCATAAATATCATACTGGTAGTAAGTGCTTCTATCCTCATAATAGCAATGATGGTAAGGAATTAATTTTAACCTCCACGATTAAAAAAGAATTTGGCGCTTTTTTAATCCCGGCTGTTTTTGTAATAGAAAATTATGCTTTTTAGTAGAATTGAAACAACATCTAAAATATTAACAGCTAAAATATGATTGCGTAAAATGAACGGTCAAAAACCAAGTATAAAATTGACTTGTTTAACAACTCGATAATCAACTGTTTTCTTCCTCTGAAAAACCCAATTTTTATTTTTTGCAATTAATAATTACTTACAGCATTCTTTCATAAATGATGAAGATAAAAGAAGAGCAACAACCTGCATTTCTTACTGGTGGAGGCCACATGGGGGCGCTTATCCGTTCGTACGACTGGTCTACTACAGCCCTCGGCTGTCCACATACATGGCCGCTCAGTTTACGATTTGCGGTACGGATGATGCTCGATAATCCTTTCGGTATGTACATTGCATGGGGCACAGAATACATCCAATTGTACAATGATGGTTACCGTCCTATCCTCGGCAGCACAAAACATCCGCAGGCATTGGGTTTAAGTACACGCCACACTTTTGCAGAGATATGGCCTACCATCGGTCCAATGTTCAAAGGCGTAATGCAGGGTACAGCAGTCGGCTTCCCCAATTTAGTTTTGCATTTAAACAGGAATGGATTTTTTAGAAGAATGTGTTTTTGATTTCTCTTACAGCCCGATCCGTTTAGAAGATGGAGCAGTAGGCGGTGTGTTGGTTACCGTAATTGAAACCACCGAAAAAGTAAAAGCAGCAAGAGCGCTAAAAGAAAGCGAAGAGCAACTACAATTTGCCATCGAAGCAACCGAATTGGGCACGTGGGATTTAGACCTTAGTAACAATAAATTTAAATGCAACAGCCGGTTAAAAGAATGGTTTGGACTAGAGCCTGATGAAAAAATAGACTTATCAATCGGCCTTGCATCAATAGCGGAATATGACAGGGGCCGGGTATCAACAGCTATTGAATCTGCAATTCAATTTTCTTTAGGTGGTCAATACGATATTATTTACACCATCATTCATCCACAAACAAAAAAGGTAAGAATTGTTAGGGCAAAAGGCAGGGCATCGTTTAATGATAATGGCATCGCTTATCGTTTAAACGGTACCCTGCAGGATGTTACAGAAGACGTAGCTGCACGCAGGCTGCTTACAGAAAGTACAAGTAAATTCCGAACGCTGTCTGAATCCATTCCGCACATGGTGTGGACCTCTACAACCGAGGGTAAAAGAGACTATTTTAATAAATATTTTATCGATTACACCGGGTTATCTTTCGAAAAATTGTCCGGTGATGGCTGGCAGGCAATTATTTTTCCAGACGACCTTACAATAGAGTTGGAACAGTGGAATCATACTCTTAAAACAGGTGAAGATTTCCGATTTGAAAAGCGCATTCGACGGCACGATGGAACTTATTGTTGGCATCTTTGTTATGGTATTGCTCAAAAAGATATGCAGGGGAAAATTATTCGGTGGATAGGAACCAACACAGAAATTGAAGAGCAGAAAAAAATCACCGAGGTGTTAGCCCACGGCGAAGAGCAGTTTCGCACATTTGCTAACAGCATTCAAAACCTTGCCTGGATTGCTAAGGGTGAAGGATGGACTTATTGGTACAACCAGCGCTGGTATGATTATACCGGAACCAGCTTTGAAGAAATGGAAGGCTGGGGATGGCAAAAAGTGCATCATCCCGACCATGTTGAAAAGATAGTAGCACTCTCCAAACAGTTATGGGAAAAAGACGAGGCATTTGAATTAACTTTTCCCCTTCGCCGGCACGACGGCGAATACCGTTGGTTTTTAACCCGTGCCTATCCTGTAAAAGATGCCAGTGGAAAAATTAAAAGTAAATGAATCATTACCCGACATAATTTTTCTTGACATCAATATGCCTGTTATGAATGGGGTAGATTTTCTCATTCAAATAAAAAAGGAAAAAGCCTTAAGCGAAATCCCGGTTTGCATTTTAACTACATCCAATATGCTACGGGACGAAAAGTTGACAAAAGAACTTGGAGCAAAATGTTTTCTTACCAAACCAAGCGATTTCAAAATGCTTCGTAAGCTATTGCAAAAAATTTTATTTGGCGATTTTTCAACCAATTCCTTCACATCTATAGCATAATTTTTTGGGCAAATAACCACTATATTTTTTGTATATACATTTTTGCATGCAGGCATGCAAATGTTTGAAGAAAATACTTGCCTGCCGTTGGCGATTTTCCTTTTTACCGAATTGAGTTTGATGTGAAATTCAGCCAGCGACCGGTACTTTGTATTGGAAAAATTAAAAAAGGAACAACTCTCCAAAAATCGGCGGGTAATTTAACTTACCCACCAAACTTTCACGAAGAGTCGTCCCCAAGGGTGCCGTTTATGATGTGAGACTTTGGGCCTGAGAAGCCAGGTTTTAATTCATATCTCTCATTTTCCTGATCTCGTCGTGGCTTGCCTTCAATTTTACTTTTTGCGACATAATCAATTGGCGGGTTTCGGTATCCAACTCAGCATCAGACGCCAATGCTGCATCGTAGGCATTCTGAGCTTGATCTTCCCCATATTCGCAGGATGAAAGAATTGCTTTTCTGTCTTTCCCGGTAAAAACAGCTTTCACATCCATCCAGGCTCTGTAAATTTTTCCAAGGGTAGTAGATCCATTCTCAGGATCGCCACCCAGCTTTCTTACATGCGCTGTTAATGCAGATACATTCAGCCTGCTTTCATCAGCCATTTTCATAAAAACCTGCGTAAGTACAACGTCAAATTTTTTACTTTCATCGGCTGCATTTCGGTAACCCTCAATCCGATCATAGTTAATTTTAATCAGGTCGTTTACTACTTCTGTTAATTGATTTGTTGATGTTTCCATAATAAAGTGTTTTAGAATAGATTTAAAATATCCATGCCAGTTTTTTATGAAAATCACCTGGTGCAGCAATCCATATAAGCATGCCGTTATCTATGCTAAATTTTACACTGGAAATTTTCATTTAAGCTGGAATTTCATTAATCAGTTTAATGGCACGTAAAGCATTTGTAGAAATTGTTGCACAAAATGTGGAGAGAGAAGCATTTTTTATTTAAAAAACAGCCAGGTGATCAACATGTAGTCTAAACTTTTTTCGGCATGATTTTAAAGCAAATTTCTTAGTCTGTTTTCAAAGATTAAAGCTTTCAATTTATGATAATAAAATATCTTTTAAGAATTGATAAGTCATCATATAATACTTTTTAACCTTTAAATTTATGATGTAGATTTTGCCTTGTAACCTTACACGAAAAATTAACATTGACGGAATTATAGTATAGCTACAAAATTTAAATGCCATGCAAGAGAAAAAAGCCCTCACTACTTATATAGAACAATTAAATGCCATAAAGCAAAAACTGACTGTTCCTGATGAATTTCCCAAGCCTACAAAGCCAACTGAGGTGTATCCTGATAAGGTGCCGGAAATAACTCATCTTCCCAATGAAGTACCAGGTCAAATTCCTGTAGAAAATCCTGAACCTGATGTGCCAAATGAACATCCGGATGAAAAGAATAGTCTTTAGTAACTGGTAAGAATAGCTAAACGGACAATGGTTTCTGGCGAAATTTAAAATGGAAATTAATACCTAAGCGTACGATTTGGTTAGTGAAATATACTATGGAAATTTGCTTTTTTGCGGAGGATAAGTTGTGGGAATGCTTATTTTTTATTTACACGGAATTTTAATTTTTATTGACCAGTTTACTGCTGCCTTACCCATTGTGTTTACAACGATGCCGGGGTATAGGCT
>JANPNY010000313.1:0-1640 GCA_031427745.1 Chitinophagaceae bacterium
GCCTCATTGAAAAGCTGGAATAACAGATGAAAGACAATAATTCATCTGCAGGGCAGCAGGATACCATTGCTGCATTAAGTAGCCTTACCATTTTAACTGAAGCAGACTGGGATAAATTTAAACAGTTATTTGAAAAAATGAACCCAATGTTTTTTCAGCGGCTAAAAACAAAAGTGCCGGATATTACTGTTGCCGAACAGCGAATGGCAGCCCTTACCTGCCTGCAACTTACCACCCGGCAAATGGCATCTATGCAGGGCATTTCGCCAGATAGTGTACACAAAACCCGTCAACGGTTACGGCAGCGGCTAGGGGTAGGTAATGATGCCAACCTGGAGGAATTTTAGGTAGCGTTTAAACAATTTTCCCTTTTATCGCTTTCGACACGGCTTCTCCCTTAGAATGTACCTGCAATTTTTTGTAAATATTTTTGATATGCCCGTTCACCGTATCAGTGCTTATAAAGCAGGCTTCTGCAATTAATTTATAACTCATACCATCTACAAGGCATTTTAAAATCTCCTTTTCTCTTGTTGAAAGATTAAACAGGTTGTTGGTTTCACCAGAAAGATTATACCTGAATATGGAAAGAACCTTGGTTGCAATAACCGGCGACATGGGCGCACCTCCGGAAAAAATTTCACTTATGGAATCCAAAATTTCTTCCGGTGGCATACTTTTTAGAATATATCCCTGTGCACCATTACAGATGGATTGGAATATTTTATCCTCATCTTCAAAAATGGTTTCCATTAGTATTTTCACATCCGGGAATTTTAGCCTGATCCTTTTTACAGCTTCTATACCGCTTACCTGCGGCATTTCAATATCCATAAGTAAAACATCTGGTCTTGTTTGTTCAATATTGTCTTCTACCTGAATGCAATGTGCAAATGCACCTACACAGGTAAACCCCTTGCTTGCCTCCAACAAGTTAAATAATCCCTCACGGAGTTCACGATTATCTT
This sequence comes from Chitinophagaceae bacterium, assembly GCA_031427745.1. GTDB lineage: Bacteria > Bacteroidota > Bacteroidia > Chitinophagales > Chitinophagaceae > Ferruginibacter. Next base: position 969 of record JANPNY010000313.1, read on the forward strand.
CAAATATGGCTACTCTTATTTCCTTCATGGTTTAAATATTAAAAGTATACTAGTTCCGATATCAGCACCAGAATCTATGATCAATTGTCCGTTCATTTCAATTGCCCTTTTTTTCATATTGATTAGGCCATTGCCATTATATTTTTGAGCAATGTCAAAGCCAACGCCATCATCCCTAATTAATAATGTAAGGGTGTTTGACTTGCTTTCAAGTGAAATAGAAACCCTCCCGGCTCTTGAATATTTTACCAGGTTATTGAGCACTTCCTTAAAGATGAGATAAAAATTTCTGCGTGCTTCCAGTGAAAGTTTAATGTCATTCAGGTTTTCATCTGCCTTGAAAATAAAATCAATTTTTTTTGCTTTTAATAAATTATAGGAAAGGGAACGCATCCGCAGAATAACTTTTTCAAAACCGTCATTTTCAGGATTGATCGTCCATACAATATCGCTCATGGCATCAATTACTTTACGGGAGCTTTCGCCGATCATGTTAAGCGCATGGGTTTGCCTTGCCGGGTCTTTTTTTGCAACTTCACTGTACACCGAAATACTATTAAGGGTGGAGCCAATATCGTCATGCAAATCCGCTGCAATTTTATTCCGGATGTTTTGCAGTTTTAAAATATGCCTCAGCCTGTAACGGTAAAACCCATACACAGCCAAAGCTAC
>JANPNY010000314.1:0-4103 GCA_031427745.1 Chitinophagaceae bacterium
GAATAGTTTTGAATCGAGTTACTGATTTATTTTAGTATTTACACTCTCAGTGATCAATTGTTCAAATTGCACATCAGCCACCGGCTTAAAGTATTCACCCGTTTGGGTTGAATGCTGTAGCCACGAAAATTTTTCATGTAGCGCTACTACTTTGCCAATCATCACCAAGGTGGGAGATGCAAACATTTTACCTCCAAGGTTTTTCCCGTATGCTTTTAACGAACTGATGTGAACCTGTTGCATGGGTGTAGTTGCCTGCTCAATTACGGCCAGCAGTTTATCATCGGCGATGTTGTTTTGCAGTAATTTTTTTACCACATCACCCAACGTTTCGGATGACATATAAAACACCAATGTATCGTCTGTATTGGCCAGTTCTCTCCAGTATACATCCGTAACTACATCCGATTTGTAAAAGGTGAGCAGTCTCACGGCGGTTGTGTAACCTCTTGCTGTTAATGGAATACCTGCATAGGCTGCAGCCCCCATTGCAGCGGAAACACCCGGTACAATTTCGTAGGGAATATTATTTGCTACCAATACTTCCAGTTCATCTAAAATATTAGAAAACAAAGAAACATCTCCACCTTTTAAACGCACCACCAGCTTACCTTCCAAAGCATATTGAACAATCAGTTCGTTGATGCTTATTTGGGGTGTGCTAAATCCCCTGCGGCATTGCTTACCCACATAAATTATTTCTGCCGCTTTGTTCACGTACTGCTGTAAAATATCTTTACTTACCAACCGGTCTGTTAATACCACGTCTGCCTGTTTCAGGTAGCGCACTGCTTTTAAAGTAATCAGTTCCGGATCGCCGCAACCTGCACCTGCAAGTATTACTTTACCAGTATGTTGAATGTTATTGCTCATTTCCGCTTGCTATAATTCACACTTATTTTTGATTAAAAAATGGCTGCTTACAATCCATTATGCAAATAAGCCTTCAATCGAAAGGTATCTTTCACCTGTATCATAATTGTAAGTCAATACCCTTGCGGCATCCGGTAATTCGGCTAACTTTTTTGCAACTGCTGCCAAAGACGCACCGGTAGAAATACCTGAGAGAATCCCCTCTTCTTTTGCCAGTCTTTGTGTGTAACTAAATGCCTCCTCTTTACTTACCTGTATAACACCATCTAAAATATCTTTGTTCAAAATAGAAGGGACAAATCCTGCACCGATACCTTGCAAAGGATGCGGACCAGGTGCTCCACCGCTCAACACAGGCGACAGTTCCGGTTCTACTGCAAACACCTTCAGGTTGGGGAAATGTTGCTTTAATATTTCTGCCACGCCGGTAATATGGCCACCTGTTCCCACACCGGTAATTAAATAATCAAGCCCATCGGGAAAATCATTCAATATTTCCAATGCACTTGTTTTTCTATGAATATCGGTATTGGCTGCATTATCAAATTGCTGGGGCATCCAACCATTAGGCGTAGCCGCAACCAATTCAGTGGCTTTTTCAATGGCGCCTTTCATTCCTTTTTCTCTGGGCGTTAACACAAATTCAGCACCATATAATGCCATCAGTCTTCTGCGTTCAATGCTCATGCTTTCGGGCATTACCAAAATTATTTTGTAGCCTTTAACAGCCGCTACCAACGACAAACCAATACCCGTATTGCCAGATGTTGGTTCAATAATTACACTGTCTTTATTCAGCAATCCTTTTTGTTCTGCATCCTCAATCATCGACAATGCAATACGATCTTTAATACTACCGCCGGGATTGGTTCTTTCCAGCTTAATCCACACCTGGTGGTTACTGCCATACAATTTATTAATTTTTACATGCGGTGTATTACCGATGGTTTCTAAAATGCTGTTTGCTTTCATGCTAATGGTTTATTTTTTTAATAAATTAAGCTTCCTTGTATAGATTGTTTTTTTATTTTTTTGAACCGGGCATTTAATCACTCATCAACTTCGGTGGCGTCGCACTCGTTTACTGCATTTCTTTGCTCAACTTAATCCTTAGCTGCCCTCCGCTGCTAACAGTGGGAATAGAAAAAAGTTGTTTTATTCATCCACCAACTTTACTCCTTCCATGCGGCTTATATCACAAAATTTAACACATCAGGCAATGGATTTTTATCCCTGATAGTGATTTCACTTTTGTGATAAACGATAGAATCAGGTAGCACGCTATTGGTTAACCAAACATTACCACCAATCACGCTGTCATGACCAATTATTGTATCGCCGCCCAGTATAGTTGCTCCTGAATAAATTACCACATTGTCTTCAATAGTTGGATGGCGTTTTGATTTTGCCTGGGCTTTGTTAACACTGAGTGCCCCTAACGTAACTCCCTGGTATATTTTAACATTATTACCAATTACAGTGGTTTCGCCAATTACTATTCCTGTGCCGTGATCAATAAAAAACGACTTGCCAATAGTTGCGCCGGGATGTATGTCGATACCGGTTTTACTGTGAGCATATTCTGCAAAAACCCTGGGTAAAATTTTTACGCCCTGGTTCCACAAATAATTTGAAATACGGTAAACAGCCGTAGCATAAAACCCGGGATAAGCCACCAGCACCTCTTCTATCGATTCCGCCGCAGGATCAAATTCTATGATGGCTTCTGCATCTTTTAACAGCGCATTATAAATTGACGGAACTGCATCAATAAAATTATTGGCAATTTCCTCTGTTTTACTTCCGTCTGCCAACACATCATATATCAATGTTGACAAATGGCTTTTGTATGATTCAAACTCTTTCGACAATTCGAATACTGAGTATTTCTTTTGCCGGTGCGGAATAAACAAAAAATCAAAAAATCCATTTATAAACCCTTCAGACAATTCCTTGTCGGGAAAAGTTTTGGTAGAATTTTTATGCTGCCGGAATAGTGTATTTATAAAATCAGTATTATTCATTCGATCGTTTGTTTATTAAATATAATTTAAGTGGTACAGTTTGTTTGGGCACCCTGCGTTGCGATAAAACATTCACGACTTTTTCGATTCATTTTTTGCTGAATAAAGAAACAAAGGTACAAGTGAGTGACACAACGATGTTAAATTGAAAAACAAAAGCCAGTCACCCAATAAATCAAATAGCACTAATCAACATTCATTCAACAAAAAATATAACATCACTAATTATTGAATCATACAAGCGCCCACCGTTACATTACTTGTTTCATCAATCAATATGGCACCACCATTTGCCCTTAATTTTTTATAAGAATCGTAAGGTATGGGTGAAGCAGTTTTGATCGTTGCTTTTATTACATCATTCAGCATCGCCTTTTCCGGCGCAGGTTCTTGCTGCAAAGAATTTACGTTTAGTTTGTATTGAATTTCTTTAACCACAGCCCTTACTACCCTGCTGTTGATTTGCAATAAATATTTATTGCCCGGTACCAATGGTTTATTGTCCATCCAGCAAAGTAATACATCCAGCGTATTTTCTACGCTAGGCTGGTTTTCGCTTTGCACAATAACATCTCCCCGGCTGATATCAATATTATCTTTAAGATGCAACACTACACTTTGGGGGGCGGTAGCTTTGTTTACTTGCAGGCCCCCAATTTCGATGGCGCTTATGGTACTGGTTAACCCGGACGGCTGCACCGTAACAGCATCGCCAATTGTGTAAACACCACTTATGATTTTTCCGGCATATCCACGATAATCATGCAGCTCCTCTGTTTGCGGACGAATAACATATTGCACAGGAAACCTTGCATCGGTATAATTTACATCATCAGCCACCACAACATTTTCTAAAATATCGAGTAAAGATTGGCCCTCGTACCAGGGAAAATTAACAGACTTCTCTACAATATTATCACCGTTAATGGCACTGATGGGAATGTATTTAATATCTTTTAATCCCAACGAAACAGCCACAGCTGCGTAATCAATTACGATGTTATTATACACATCTTGCGAATTATTTACCAGGTCCATTTTGTTAATGGCCACTATTACATGTGGAATATTCAGCAACGACGCAATGATAGAATGCCTTCTTGTTTGCTCCACCACACCATGGCGGGCATCTACTAAAATGATTGCCAGGTCTGCATTTGAAGCACCGGTAACCATGTTACGGGTGTATTGGATATGGCCCGGTGC
>JANPNY010000315.1:0-7677 GCA_031427745.1 Chitinophagaceae bacterium
AATATTGCCATCTTTATCGGGTATTTCGGGGTCGTAAATATAGGTGTTGAAAGTAATTTTAGTTACTACATTATCTCCTCCTACCGGGTATTTGTGCCTTTGTTGGTATTAAATCTTTCTCCCATAAAATCTAACTAACCCTCCGTGAGCCGCCGTTTGGTCTTTTGACCAACGGCTTAAGATTTAACAATTTTACACGGTCTAAAAAAAGCTTACCTGTTGTACTAACAATGCGCAGGCATTTTAAAATTATCTATCAATCTGTTGGCGTAGTGGAGATAATTTATCATAAAACAAACATCTCTTAAAAGCCTGACTTCGGCTGTTGGTCAAAAGACGCAACAGCGGCCTCCGGGGGTAGCGTCGGTTAAATAAAAACAAAGAAGGGGGAAGACGAACAAGGGTAGAAAAACCCTAAGCCATTTTTTCAATTTTATTAGGTGTAATTGTATAAGCAAACGGCTTTTTTTTTGTTCCTATAATTTGGGTAATTTCTGGCCAATGTTTTATTAAAACTACTACTCTGGCCCAATAAGAAGTTTTATTGGGTACTTTAAGGAAAAATGCGCCAAAGTCATTTTGATTTAGCAGTTCGGCCAAGTGCCTGGTACGACTGATATTAATGTCAGCAGTTAAAAATATACCATCTCTTATGCCCCATTTAGGAATCCAATCTTCATCTTTAATGCCTTTACCAAATGTATTTTTCATAGAAACTACTTCTATACCATTATCCATTGGCCGTTGAATTGCATTTAGCCCTTCGGCCAAATGTTCTGATAAATTTTCATCTACCAGTACTTTTATCATGCAGCGCTTTTGTTAAATAAATCAATAGCAGCACGTACTTCATTTAAGGAAATATTGTATAGTCGGGAGATAAATTCTTTACTTTCACCTGCTCCATACATATTGTAAATTGTTTCGGCAAGTACATTTGTTTTTTCAATAACAGGTTGTCCAAATTGATGGTGCGGATCTACAACAATGGGTTTGTTTTTGCCAAGTGGATAATATTTTTGTGCAAGGTTGTTGCCAGAGAATTCGATTTTTTTACAAAACGCTTCTATAATTTGACGCAAAGCTATTTGCCTGGTTTTATCTGCATTTAAAGTTGTTCCATCTTCAAGTTTATATAAGATGCTTTTCCCATCTGTTAATAATTGAGCCGATGCAAAGGGATAAACTGTTTTAAGTTGTTTTGCCATTTCTTCATGCGCCTCAAATATTTTATTTTGGGAAACCCCGGATTCTCTTAAAGTATAAAAAACATAAAATTCTATTAGCGTATAAAAGTTGGTAGCCTGAGCTCTACCCTCTCCCCAGGAGTATGCCTGCTTATATTTCTCGGCAAGTCTGCTATTCCAAAAAACATTAAGCCACCTTCTTACTTTTTGCTTGGGCAGGTGTAGCAAGAATGCAATATCAGCAATGGAATAAATTCCTTCACCCAATTTGCTATGTATAGCTGATACAGTCATTAAAATAATTTATTGATTGTTTACAAAAATAAAATTACAGCATTTTTTTGCCAATTAAATTTCTTTCACATTGTTTGTCTTCCCATAATCCCCGATTAACCTACCCGGTTTGTGAACCTCCCCTTGTATATTTTAGCCAGCATCCGGGGAATCAATTCAAGGAATCTGCTGCAACCCTGTGAGGATTTACTGAGGATATCTACCATACTACACCCACTGCATCTATCTCCTTCATCAACCTACCAGTTTCTGTTAATGCCACTATTATTTTTTGATAATGCAAAATATCTTCAAATTCAATTGTACGGCCTTTTCTGTCTTTTAACCATTTTTGGGCGGGTTGGTAGCCGCCGATATAAAAGTTCCAGGCAAGCTCGGGTACTTTATCAAAATACTGGGTATCGTTTATGTAAACTTTACCATCGGTATAGTTGGGCTTTGTTACTTTATTATCGCCGGCTATTGGGTATTGCGTTATGTATTTTTCTACTTCCGGACTTTCCAGTAAATGTAGCTGTCTTAGCTGCCCGCCCAACTCCACCAACTTCCAAAAACTTGCTGCATTGGTTGGGTATGGCACCCGTGGAAAATCTATCTTTAAAAACTCTTTGTACTTTTCCCGGTAAGCAGGACTGTGCAATACTGCGTAGATATAATCCAATATATCCAATGGTGTAAATGTTCCATCGCAGCCTGCGGCTAAATCTACTACCACCCCTTCTTCTACCATTACATGGTTAATGCTTTGCTCAATTTTTTCTATAATGGCTTCATTAAAATTTGGCACTCTTTCGGGTTGGGTTTCGAGGGTTTGTTGTCCATTGTTATCAGGATATAAGTAAAGTGGAAATAAATTTACTCCGCCACGCCTGAAAATATTTGCATCAACTGGATTTTTAGAAACTGTTGTTAAACACCATTCAATATCTCCAATTGCTAAACCTTGTCTGCCTATTCCAATCAGTAAATTCTCTTTGCATAAAACATTTTGAATTAGCTCTTTTCTTGGATAATCCATCATTACATAACTGAAATAGCAAGGTCTATTGTCAAATGGTCTATAGCCGCAATGGATTGCTTTCTTCTCCCAATTTCTGTCCGACTGAATTTCAGTTCTTGCTTTTGCTAACTTCCAATCTCGGTTATCGCTAATGGAATATTTTTTGAAAATGTCTTCGTCCGATAAACTTTTGTTGATTAAATCTTTGGCTCTTTTTTTAATTTCATTCATTTCAAAGTCAATAGCAAAGTCATCCCTATGAGTTTGAAAGCCCATAACGTTTACCTGGAATAAATTTACTGGATTTATTCCTTCATTATATTGTATTAGCTTTATTTCATCAATACTTTTGAATAAGAAACTATTCTTGAATGGAAGAAATTCATTAAATGAAATTGTGCTAAGAGAGTTTTCTGTTAAAAAATCATATTTCATTTCTCTTTTACCATACAGATCGAAATGAAAAACCTTGCCTAACTCATTTGATTTCTTTTTGCCTGTTTTTACGAAAATATTTATTGAAACGCCTTGTTCAATATCAAACACATTTATGTCCACACCGCCGTCTGGTGCTGTTTCTTTTTTCTTGGCGTTTCCGTGTAAATCGATAGTATAAATCTTATCATAAGTTTTCAGCAAGTTCCAACGCATACCTCTAAATGTTGGGTTATCTAAAAATCCATGTGGGTTAATAAATGCTAAAATACCTGTGCCATTCTTTTCAATAAAATGCTGTCCGTAACGCAGGAATTTTACATAATCATCGTTTATAAATTTTGAGTTTTGTTCTTTCAACTTATCAATACCTCCCGGCTCTTTTTTATAATCTTCCATCAGCTTCATTATCCACTCGCCTTTGTTGGCACTTTCGCCACTATAAGGCGGATTTCCCATCACCACCATTACCGGGCAATCCCGTTTTATGCGGTTGGCTTCGTTGGCTTCGGTACTTAGCCAGTTGGCAAACAGGGTACCGGTATCGGGGTGGCTTTCTTCCAGGCTATTGGTTAAAAATATTTTTAGCCGTTGGTCTCGGGTGGGTTTGTAGCCGGTTTCGGTAAGCAGTAAATCTATCTGTAAATGCGCCATGGCATAGCTTGCCATCAGTAACTCAAAACCTATCAGGCGGGGCAGCAACTGGTTTTCTACATAATTGCTCCAAATGCCCTGCTGCCCTTCAAACTTTTTATGTATCAGTGTTATTACCTCCGCAATATAAGTGCCCGTGCCGGTGGCAGGGTCCAGCATTTGTACCCGGTGTACTTCCTGCTCTACGGCTTTGCCCTGCACATCGGTTTTTATTTTTATTTTGCTGCTGTCGGCAATGCCCATCGGCAGGCCAAATTCTGTTTTTAAAATTTCATCAATAGCCCTTACCTGAAAATTTACCACCGGGTGCGGTGTGTACCATACGCCCCTTGCCTTGCGCAGGGCTGCATCGTACTCACTTAAAAATGTTTCGTAAAAATGAATGATGGGGTTTTCTGTTTTGGTGCTTTTGCCATAGTTCTTCAACAGTTCTTCTACATTGCAGGCCAAAAAAACTTCCACCAGTCCATCTACAATCCACTTAATGCGGTCATCCAAATCGGGCCCGGCAATATAGCCAAACAGTTTGCGTAAAAAAGGGTTGCTTTTGGGTATTAGTTCGGCTGCTTCCTGCCGGCTAAAAGTGGGCAGGGTAGGGTCGTGCAATCTTGCGGCAAACATACCGTAGGCAATGGTTTGTGCATATACATCGGCAAAACCTTTGGGCGTAATATCATGTATCAATATTTGCCTGAAGGCTTGCATTTGTTCTTTCAGCGTACTGTTTTCGTGCAGGTCTTCATCGCTGTTGAGTGCTTTTTCTATTACTTCGGCCAGTAGTTTTGCTTTGCCCGCCATCATTTCTGCCAGCCGTTTGCTGCTCTTAATGGTTTGGCCAATGTGTACGCAAAAGTTTTGCAGCAGGTTGGTAAAGCTGTCAAAGTTTTGGGGTAGTGGCGTTATGTTTCCATTGGCAATTTCGGCAATGGCAACCTTGGTTACAAATTGCCCGTCTATGTACAAATGAAAATGCAGGTAATCTGTAAACAGTAAATTATTAAGCGATGCTTTGTAGCGATCAAACTGTTCTTTGTTGCCGGTTTTTTTATTGCCATCGAGGTCTTTATTGCCAATATCTTTCGCCTCTATAAAGCCAACGGGAATATCTTTTTTGGTAAGAATATAATCGGGTGCGCCGCAGCTTTGGCGCTTGGGTTCGTTGGTAGCTTGTATGTTTGGGCAAATGGTTTCTATCAGTTGTTGCAGGTCGCCTCTAAAAGTATGTTCGGTTGCATTGCCTTGTTTGTATCTTTTGCTGATGTTGTCGATGTACTGTTGTATGGTCATGCGGGAGTATGGTAAACAGGGTTTATTTGGAAATATAGTTGATATGCATTGATCTGCCAAGAGTGGTTTATTCGCTCTTGTTGGTAAGCCTTTAAAAGAAGCAAGCTACCCAGCAACACCATGGGCGAAGGACGGGCTAATGTCAAATTAGAAGCTTTTAGACGCTGAAATGAAACAAAAGTTTGTGTGCCGCTTTCCAGTGCCAAACGGTATTAAGTTAACCAGAATTATTACGACACAGAAATTAGAAACAGGGAAACCACAGGACGGAGCGCTGCGCCTTTGGATTACAACGCTTCGCCGGTTGATGAACAAGACACAAACGGGAGGTTTGTATAGCATTGTTTTTAAATTCCCAACACCAACAAATACGGGCAAGCCGAATAGTCGCAATGGCCTCAGCCCTGTTGTTGCAGTTTTAGATATTGCTATGAGGGTAGCGATAAAAAATGTTAGCACATTCTAATTAAAAATACTTGTGCAACGCTTTAACATAAAATCTTGTCTTAATCTTTAAACCTAATGTATGAAATCTGTCATGTGCCTTTTTATTGTAATTTTTTTTACAACAACCAGCTATTCGCAAGATGTAATTTTTAAAAGGAACGGCAGCCAGGTAAAAGCCAAAATAATTGAAATTGGTACCAGTGAGATCAAGTATAAAATTCCTGAAAATGCTGACGGGCCTGTTTATGCAATCGATAAAAATGCCGTTAATAAAATTAAGTATGAAAATGGCCGTGAAGAAGTCTATGTGCCCGACCTGAAGGACATGGAAAATTACAGCGGTCAGTTAACCAAAGCCATCAAATTAGATTTCCTTTCTCCCTTGCTGGGATTTACGCAAGTTAGTTTTGAGAAAAGCCTCGGCGTAGGTAAAAGTTACGAACTGTCGTTGGGTATAATAGGGCTCGGAAAAAGCGAGCAGCTTCAATATTACGACATGACTACCTATAATGTAAAAAAGAAACAACTGGGGTTATTCGCATCTGCAGGTTATAAGTTTAATAAATTGCCCGACTTTATTTTTGGAAGAACAAGGTTTACTCATATCATGCAAGGCGGTTATGTAAAGCCCATCATATACCTTGGAAACTACAGCGAAAATAAAATCATTTATAAATCAGCCACCCAATCTTATAATGTAGAAAAACAAAACGTAACCTTTGGTGCGTTGCAAATAGAATTTGGTAAACAGTGGGTATTTGGTGAAAAGTTTTTGCTTGATACTTATTGGGGGCTGGGCTACGGTGCAGATAATAAAAACAGGACAGACAACCAGTTTTACAACGATGGCAACACTGCGTTTAATTATGCAAATGCCCGCCTTGGTAAAAGCCCGGGATTTTCTACCACATTTGGTATAAAGGCTGGTTTACTAATCAAATAACTTTTTTATTCCAGAAAAAATATCAACAGCTTCCCCTTGTTGGTAAGTTTTTAAAAGGAGTAAGCTACTCAGCGAACGCCGATGTTGGTCTTTTTGAGCAACATCCAAAGGCATTAAGCAACTCGGTTTCAGCAATGAGAAAGCCTGTTGTAATCATCCACAGCACAACCGCAGAAACGCCGGTTTACAAAACTTAAATTGTTTACTCTCCCTCTATTCTCCGTTTCATTCCACATTTTCTGCAACTCACTCCTTTTTGATTGTACCCGTAAGTAAAGCGGATTAATCTTGCGCTGTAAATATTTTATCAAACTAAAAACTTATAGCATGAAACTCCTTACAACATTTGCAGCATTGCTTTTAACCATCACCTGCTTACAGGTAAAAAGCCAGAATGTGGCACCCCAAGGCTTTTTCAAAGGCAGCGTTACGTTGGTTAACAACAGCATAATAAAAGGCTTTATTAAAGAAGACATTCGTAGTAAAGCGGCCGTGGTGCTGGTGCCCGAAATTGGTGGTAAAAAAATACACTATGATGGCGACCAACTAAATGGCGCAACGATTGAAAACACCCGGTACCTGTGTATTAAAGGCGACTTTTTTAAACTGGTATGTGATGGCGAATTAAGTTTTTTACAAAAAGCAAGCGATGCTTCTTCCAAGCCGGTGTATGTGGGTTCAGAAGCAATGTTCATCAATGGTACCGAAGGCAGACCGGGTGATTATTTTATTTTCAACAAAACGCTGCAACAATTGAACCTGGTGAACAATAAAAATATTACTGAAGTAACTGCTCAATCGTTTATTAATTGCGATGCTGCCATTGCCAAAGCCAAAGAGACAGGAAACGATATTTCATTGCTAAAAGATGCGGTGGTGATTTTTAATAACCGCAATAGATAACAGCAGAAAGCTACTAACCCTCTGCGTAAACTCTGCCAACTCATGTTCTCCGTGGTGAAAGTTAACCGCAGAGAATAGGAGAAAATGGAGTTAACGCAGAGGAAAGCAAATCTCTGCGAAACCTCCGCTAACTCATGTTCTCCGCGGTGAAAGATGTCAACCGCAGAGAATAGGAGAAAATGGAGTTAACGCAGAGGAAAACAAATCTCTGCGTAACCTCTGCCAACTCATGTTCTCAGCGGTGAAAGAAACCGCAGAGTGCCAGAGAAAATAGAAGCCCCACCCAACCTCCCCAAAGGGAAGGAGAAGTACAAGCGTTCAAAATTTAAAAGTGCTTATTGCAAACGTTGGTGTGGACGTAATTGTGTTGATAAAAGATTAGATGTAGATGTGGAAGATAAAATCTTTAGTGAAGGTATAAAGCACCGCCTCCTCTCTTTTGGAGAGGAGGCACTCGAGTTTGGCTATCTCCTGATATAAAAGATGGGGTTTAATACGTCAATTATAGGATTAATAGCGTTTATGAT
>JANPNY010000316.1:0-2394 GCA_031427745.1 Chitinophagaceae bacterium
TATTGCTATTGGACTGCCTTTTCTTTCAATTTGAAGCGTAACAGTTTGATTTTTTTTGTCGGACAAAATCGCTGTCATATCATCGTAATATTGCACTGGAAAAGAATCGATCGAAGTGATTTTATCCATCGGCTGCAGGCCAATTTTTTTACCGGTAGAAGAATCTTTTGCATCATATTCACCCACCAATGCCGGCAAACGTTGCATCAATAAATTACCAACTCTCTTTTTGCTCTCCACCAATTGTTCAATAAAGTTTTCATCCATTGCAATGGTTAATGGCTTGCCCTCTCTTTCTACCAGTACCGATTTGCTCAGCAATAATTTTGGCTGAATCTCATCAAAATATTCTATCGTCTCACCATCGATCGCAGTTATTTTATCGCCATTTTTAAAGCCTGCTTTCAGCAACACACTATCCTGCACCCAGATACCATTTTTTACAGATGCAGCAGGAATTTTAGATTCGCCCCAAACAAATAAAACCATGGCATAAATAATAAACGCCAGCAACACATTTACAATTATTCCACCGAGCATAATAATTAGTCGCTGCCAAGCCGGCTTGCTTCTGAATTCATAATCCTGTGGTGGCAATTTCATGGCTTCCTTGTCCATGCTTTCATCAATCATGCCCGATATTTTAACATAGCCGCCCAATGGCAACCAGCCAATACCGTATTCTGTATCGCCTATTTTCTTTTTAAACAGGGAGAACCATGGATTAAAAAAAAGATAAAATTTTTCTACCCTGCAGCCAAACCATTTGGCGGTAATATAATGGCCAAATTCATGTAAAACCACCAGTATCGATAAGGAAAGAATAAGATAGAAGACCTGCATAAAAGCATTGCTCCAGTTGATTGCTAGTAAGATCATATATGCCCCCATCCCCTAAAGGGGAGTTATTTAAAGTGTATAAAAAAATTAAAGGTAATTAAAGCACTCCATTGTTTCCCCCTTTAGGGGATGGGGGCGTTTTACAGTTTCATTAAAGACGCTGCGAAATTACGGGCTTCACCATCGGTTTCAAAATATTCCTGCAATGTTGGCTTTTCGATAAAAGCGGTGTGCTGCATGGTTTTTTCTACTACGGCGGTGATATCCAAAAAGCCAATACGGTTGCGGAGAAAGGCCCACACGGCAATTTCATTGGCTGCATTTAATATGCAGGGCATATTACCGCCTTTGTAGAGTGCTTCTGTTGCCAATGCCAGATTTCTGAATGTTTTAACATCTGGCTCCTCAAAACCGAGGTTGGCAAACTTTTTAAAATCGAGCCTGGGGAAATCATTCTTAATACGTTGAGGAAATGACATCGCATATTGAATGGGGAGCTTCATATCGGGTAACCCCATCTGCGCTTTTATGCTGCCATCGTCAAACTGCACCATGCTATGAATAATACTCTGCGGGTGAATAACTACCTGTATTTGCTCGGGCTGTAAATTAAACAACCACTTGGCTTCAATCATCTCCAGCCCTTTATTCATAAGGGTTGCAGAATCAATGGAAATTTTAGCACCCATGGTCCAGTTGGGATGTTGCAAGGCATGATCCCGTTTTACATTTACCAGGAAATTGGGTTTTTTACCTAAAAACGGACCACCACTGGCAGTTAAAATAATCTTTTCAATTTTATTTCTGCCTTCGCCAACCAGGCATTGAAAAATAGCTGAATGTTCGCTATCAACCGGTATTACTGGTGCTCTTTTTTCGTATGCCCGCTGCATTACAATATCACCTGCTACCACCAAAGTTTCTTTATTGGCGAGACCAACCGCCTTGCCTTTATCTACCGCTTTAAGGGTTGGTTTTAAGCCTGCAAATCCTACAATACCAGCCAGCATCATATCGTAACTGTCAAAATCTGCTGTTTCTTCCAAGGCGGTTTCGCCGGCAAAAACCTTTGTAGGGGTTGCTGACAGCGCCTCTTTTACTTTGCTGTATAAAGTTTCATCACCTATTACCACGGCGTTGGGGCTAAACTCCAATGCCTGTTTTATCAACAGGTCGGCATTGGTTTGTGCGGTTAAAATTTCAGCTTCAAATAATGTTGGGTTTACACGGATAACTTCGAGTGCCTGTGTACCAATAGAACCGGTAGAGCCAAATAAAGCAATGCGTTTTTTTTGAATGGCGTCTGCCATAGGAATATATTTATTTTATTGCCTTGCGGCTATTATACAATTTTAACTGATTGCCGAAGTGTTTATCGGACAGTCATTTATAAATCAAGCCTACTAACCAATAAACATGCCCGTTTAAGAGGCATGAAGTTCTAACAAAGAAATTAAACTATAAAGAAAACTTATAGGATAATGGATATTACCATTTTATGATAATTAATGCTTTAGGCGTTCCCAATGGCAGGTACTGATTCAGCCCAATAAC
>JANPNY010000317.1:0-4841 GCA_031427745.1 Chitinophagaceae bacterium
CGACAATCAGTACCACGAACGTGACGCAGGCGCCGAAGCCGCTGATCGCGGCGCTGGTGTCTTCAAATTTTACATCATGTAAATAGAAGTCGCTGAACGGAAGTATTTCGTTGCTGAGTTCAAAATTATTATCGCCGCCAAAAAATAAGCTGTAGGTAAATTTAAATGCGGTATCGGTTTGATTTAATAAATGAATTTTAAATTTATCCACTACATCATCATCAAAAACATCCTTGTCGAAAATGGGCATAAAGGAAATGAATACGCCGGCATTTGTTTTAGAGACAATGTTCGCTTTTTCCGGTTTCGCATTGTCAATAAAAATTTTCTTCTTTTCCGCCTTTCTTTTTTCTGTGAACATTCTAAAATAAGGAAAATCAATCTGATCAAGATAGGCAGGAAACTTTACTCCCTTTACTTCTATCATCACCATTTTTTCGTTGACAATGTCTATTACTTTGCCTTCTTCATTGGTATGCAGTACAATTATTTTGTCGCCCGTTTGGTATTTCATCTTATATCGTATTCAAGTTGCTTATAGCAATTGCAAAGTTATGCTTAGGAGGCTGTTAATGGTAAGCCTGTTAAAAGTTAAATTTAATTGGGGGCGATTTTGGGCAAGAAAAAAAATTAATCAGCTTTTAAACTAATCAACCTTTACAGTTGGTTTTACAAACATGTTAATACCAAAGACATCAAAAGCCATCGGCTTAGTATATATTGTAACCCCGATAAATCATCTACTTTCAACTGCCGTTCCTAAAAAATTAAGAAGCCAGTTTACTCTTTCTATAGCCGTACAACAGGTAAATAATTAAGCCAATAAAAAGCCAGCTTGCAAACCAAGCCCAGTTCCTGGACGTCATGCCGGTAAGGAGATACATGCAGGTGGTTAACCCCAGCAACGGTATCAGCGAATACTTTTTTACAAATGCCAGTATGCTGATCATGAAGCAAATTATCCAAAATATGATTGTGGAGGCATTGAGTGTTTGCTTGGCTGTCAACGCGGCATCCAGGTTGTTTTGTAGGATGGCTGGTTTGGTAACATCCAGCCCGGCAACCGCAGCCTTTGCTTCAGCTTCGGTTAAATGAAAGGTGGATATTTCATTGAAATAATTGTGATTGAACAGGTTCAACAGTACCAGGCTGCCGATGATGATTAGCGGGAATATAAATTGCCCGTTGATAAACGGGATATGGAATTTCCCGGCTTCTTTTTCTCGCCTTGGAATTAGTAGTACGCCACCGCAAACCAGTACAAATGCAAACAGCGTGGCAATACTGGTAAAGTCGAGGACAAATGTTTTATCGGTAAAAAAAATGGGCACGCCCACAACAAATCCGGTTACTATTGTTGAGAAAGATGGGGTGCGGTATTTTGGGTGGATCTTTTGAAAAACGGGTGGCAGCAAGCCATCCCTGCTCATGCTGAGCCAAATACGAGGCTGCCCCATTTGAAAAACCAGCAGTACACTCGTCATGGCAACAACGGCTGCAATCGCTACAAAAAACTGCATCCAGCCTACGTTTAAGTTTTGCTTTTCAAAAATAAATGCCAGTGGATCTCCCACGCGTTCAAAGCCGTGGTAGTTAACGGCGCCTGTAAGTACAAGGGTAAGCAGTATGTACACAATGGTGCAAATGACCAACGATAAAATCATACCTCTTGGTAAATCCCGTTGTGGGTTTTTACTCTCTTCAGCTAACACACTCACCGCATCAAACCCAATGTAGGCAAAAAACACGCCGCTAACGGCCGCCATTACGCCGCTAAAGCCATTGGGCATAAAAGATCGTACACCCAGGTCGTTGGCTGGCGTCCAGTTGCCGGTAAGTCCGTTGGAAAAAACCAAAAAGCCACCCACCAATATTACCAATGCCACCACAATCATCTTTAAAATTACCATCACATTGCTAAAGTTGCGGCTCTCTTTAATGCCCCTATACACCAACGCAGTTATCAGCAAATTGATTACGATTGCGGGCAAATCGAAAATGATGTGTAATCCTCCGATGATGGGCGCTCTGTTCCATGCTTCGTGGACGTCAGCGTTGGTACTGCCGGCATCCAGTGCATGCTTTACTTCCATGTAACTGGTGCTTAAATATTCCGGTAAATGAATGTTTATTTTTTGTAAGAAGGAAGTAAAATAATCGCTCCAGCTGTAGGCTACATATATATTGCCGATAGAATATTCCATGATTAAAGCCCAGCCAATCATCCAGGCAAATAATTCACCAAATGAAGCGTAGGCATAGGTATAAGCACTGCCGGCAACAGGAATACGGCTTGCAAATTCAGAATAACAAAATGCAGTAAAGGCACAGGCAATTGCTGTAATTACAAACAAAATAACTACGCCCGGTCCGCCATGAAATACCGCTCCGCCCAGGCTGCTGAAGCTACCTGCACCCAAAATAGCGGCTATGCCAAAAAAAGTTAAATCTTTAAGGGTAAGCACTCTTTTTAATCCGCCGCCACCATGTGTGTCATCGCTTCCTTCTGCTAAAATATTGGAGATCTTCTTTGTTCTGAATAAAGAATTAGACATGTGGAGACTGGTTTAATAAAAAAAGGAAATTAACGAAATTATTTTTAGTTGTAGCAAAAACACTTTTAAAGGAAATATTTTTTGCCGAAGCAATTTATTAAAAAAATCTTCCAGTAATTATTACGTATTTGAAGGATGGATAATTTGCTTTTTTGTTTAATTATCGACATAAATAATCCAAGGAGGTTTTTATTACTTCATACACTTTATCCAGCTCTTCATCGGTAATACAATAAGGTGGCATTACATAAACAATATTGCCCAGCGGACGAAGAAAAATCCCTTGACTCATAAAATATTGATAAGCCGCCGACTGAATGCTGTTGAAGTAAGAACTGTCTTCTGCCGTATTTAATTCTATGGCCAGAATGGTGCCTCGCTGCCTTATTTCTTTTATAAAAATATGGTGTTGGATGCTAAGGGCAAATGCAGCATGCCTTGTTGAAATATGTTGAATTTGCTGCTGGCATTTATCTGCTATCAACAGTTCCATGCTTGCATTAGCCGCAGCACAGGCCAACGGGTTGGCCGTATAGGAATGGCCATGGAAGAAGGTTTTAACTGTTTCATCGGCATAAAACACGTCAAAAATTGCCTGGGTGCAAACGGTAACACCCAGCGGCATAAAGCCACCTGTAATGCCTTTTGATATGCAAATAATATCTGGCTGTTGTTGAAGGTATTCAATGGCAAAGTTTTTTCCTGTTCTGCCAAAACCAGTCATTACTTCATCGGCAATGCACAGGATATTTTTCTCTTTGGCAATGGATAATAATTCGTCCAAATGCGCCGGCTCATACATCAGCATACCGGCAGCGCCTTGCACCAACGGCTAAAAAATAAACGCCGCTACATCATCATTGGCAGCAATGTCTGCCAACTGTAATTTTAGCGCTGCGATATTTTCATTTGTAGGAATAGGAATATGTATTACCTCAAACAGGTAGTTGTTGAATGCTGCATTAAAAGCATTTCTTTCTGCCACACTCATAGCGCCAAATGTATCGCCGTGGTAAGCATTTTCAAAAGCGATTATTTTTGTTTTATGGTTGATGCCCTGGTTGTGCCAATATTGAATCGCCATTTTTAAAGCCACTTCCACACAGGTACTGCCATCATCCGAAAAAAACACTTTGGCAAAATGATTTGGCAAATTTTGGATCAATGTCTTAGCCAATTCTATAGCGGGGGTATGAGTGAATCCGGCAAATATTACATGCTCTAAAGTATGCGCCTGCGCTGCAATTTTGCCTGCAATGAATTCGTTGCAATGCCCGTGTATATTTACCCACCAGGATGCAATGGCATCAATGTATTGCGTTCCATTTGCTGCATACAGCGTGCAATCTTTTGCCCGGCTGATTTGCACCGGCGGGGCAGCTGTTTTCATTTGTGTAAATGGGTGCCAGATGTATTTTGTTGCTTCGTTGTTTAGCATTGGATGGTTGTGTTTGCAGCGAATGTAGCTATTGTGGCGGCATTTGTTTCCTCGAATTGCGGAATTGAAAACAGCAGGGGAAGCCGGGTATGTTGCAGGATAAATTCCCGTGATGAAGGAACAACTTCACCACTAAATACGAGTCCTTTAATTTGGATGTTTCTTTGCTTTAATGCAGCTAACGTTAATAGCGTGTGATTGATACTGCCCAGGTAATTATTGGATACCAATAGTACAGGTAGTTGCAGGTATTCCATCAAATCGATGTTTAATAAATTATCGGCCAACGGACTCATGATGCCGCCGGCTGTTTCTACTACAACAGGGTTGCTTGATGCTGGTAAGATGAAATCTTCTTTTGCTATGTGGATTCCATCTATTTCTGCAGCTTTATGGGGAGACATGGGCGTTTGAAGCCGGTATCTTTCCGGGTGAATATGGCATTGTTTATTAGTAACACTTCGTTTGATAAAGATGCTATCCGAATTATCCAAATCACCTGCCTGCACCGGTTTCCAATAATCGTATCCCAATGCCTGGCAGATAATTGCCGAGCAGATAGTTTTGCCAATACCGGTGTGAATGCCTGCTATAATAATGCTCATGAAATGTATTTACAAATTATTGTTGTCCGGAATAAATTTTTAAAATAAGGGTGATTTTTAGGTCACCCTTATTCATCTTTATATTACCACATCATAATGATATGAACAAATCTACAGATTTTGTCGGACAGCCTATTTTCTCTCGGCTAATTTCTTTAATTGATAAGCCTGTTATTCGGGGACCCATAACGGAGTATAAAGCTAAGTGATGTTATAAAAAGTTTTTTTTGTGAAATCACCTTG
>JANPNY010000318.1:0-3697 GCA_031427745.1 Chitinophagaceae bacterium
ACTTAAGATTTTATGTACAGGCGCAAAATCTGTTTACAATAACCAAATATGGAGGTCTTGATCCGGAATTGGGTAACAGAACTTCAGGTAATGCTCCTGACCCTTACTCCGGAATTGATTATGGGAACTACCCAAGTTCAAAAAATATGACGGTGGGATTAAATCTTACTTTTTAATCTGTTATCTTATTTAAAAAAAATTAAAATTAGATTATGAAAAATAAATTAATGACATTAATAGGGGCGCTAATACTTGGAGTAGCGATCTTCTCCTGTAAAAAAAGTTTTTTAGAAAGGCCTCCTGAAGGTGTTTTTACTGAAGCTTCACTTTCTAATGCAAAAGGTATTAATACAACCGTAATTGCTGCTTATGCATTATTGGATGGCTGGAGTGATAATGGCTGGAATAATGCTGCAGGAAATCCGTGGCCTGCTGCGGGCAGTAACTGGGTATGGGGAAGTGTTGCTTCTGATGATGCTTATCCGGGATCTCAGCCAAATGACCAGGTGGGTGTTGAACGGGTGAACAGGTATCAGTTTATTGCAGATGATCCTTACATCAGGGCGAAATTTCAAACTTGTTATGCGGGGGTAGGTAAAACAAATGTAGCCTTAAGATTAATTAATGCGTCAACAGATTTGTCTGATGCTGATAAAAAGCAATTAACTGGTGAGGCAAAGTTTTTGAGGGCGCATTATCATTTTGAAGCTTACAAAATGTGGGTTAACGTTCCTTTTATCGATGAAACCATAACTGAATACAGGCAAAAAAATGATGTTGATATTTTTCCCAAAATTGAGGCGGATTTTAAGGCTGCAATTGATGGACTTGCAGAAGTTAGTTCATTTACCTCGGGAAGGGCTACAAAAGGGGCTGCACAAGCGTACCTTGCTAGAGCATATATGTTTATTGGAAAATATGCCGAAGCCAAACCATTGTTGCAGGCTGTAATATCCGGTAATAAATATGCCCTGGTTGATAATTTTCATGATGTGTTCGATGCCTCCAAGCAAAATAATTCGGAGATGGTTTTTGTTTATAAAGCTTCAGTAAATGATGGCGCTGGAGAAAGTGCTAATGGAAATTGGGGAGACCGTCTTAACTTCCCTAATGGTAATGCGCCAGTAACACAATGTTGCGGTTTCCATCAACCATCTCAAAACCTGGTGAATGCGTTTAGAACTGATGGTAACGGGTTGCCATTATTTGGCACTTTTAATAATTCACTTGCAGACTTTACAAATGATAATTTTGATCCAAGATTAGACTGGACAGTGGGAAGAACAGGAACTCCCTATCTTGATTGGGGACCACATAAAGATAATTGGATCCGGGATGGTGGTTATTGTGGTTTTTTCTCTCCTAAAAAGAATGTTTTTCATGCAGCACAGAAGGGCACCCTGTCAACAGCCAGCGGCTGGTCTACTGCTCCCAATGCTATCGACGTTCCAATTATAAGGTATTCCGATGTTTTATTAATGGCAGCAGAATGTGAAATAGAATCAAATGGAAATCTTGAACTTGCCAGAACTTATATTAACAATGTAAGAACAAGAGCTGGAAAATTTGTTCAGGGAGCAGGCACTTCAGAAGCTACAATTTCAGCTCCGCTTACAGGCGGTGCAGGTGTGGTTAATGGTACGAAATACAAGGTAGGTACATATACCGCTTTTGCAAATCAGGCCGATGCAAGGCAGGCGGTAAGGTGGGAAAGAAGAATAGAACTGGCGATGGAAGGGTATCGTTTCTTTGACCTTCGCAGGTGGAAGGACTTGCAAACACTGGTTGATTACCTTGCTGTTGAAAAAATAAGAAGGCTTCAATTGTATGGGGCAACTGAACAGCCAACCGTAACAAAACTTAAATACTATCCTCTTCCAAGTGTAGAGATTGAGTTAAGTAAAATAAATGGCGAAGCACAATTAGTTCAGAATTCCGGATATTAATATTAAGTAGTTTCTTAGTTTTGGTAAAATAGCAGTTTATGTAAAAGGGCACCCAATCAGGTGTCCTTTTACTTTAATAGAATCCTTAGGTATTATGTTAAACGAAATATATTGCTGCATGTCCAATTGTTATAGTCATTTTGTATATTACCCTTTGTTTGGATAATTACTAAAAGTTTTTTGGTACTATGAAGAGATTGATAATTATTTTATGTGCTGGCCTCACAGTAGTTTGGTTATTCTCCTGCAAATCAAAAGAAAGACAGGAATATGTTGCGCCTAATGCTCCGCTGTTTGTAAAATTAGATTCGTCAGTAACCGGTGTGGGCTTTTCCAATAATGTAGCAGATGGACAGGAATATAATATCCTTTCATACCGGAATTTTTATAATGGGGGAGGTGTTGCGCTGGGGGATATTAACAACGACGGACTTGCTGATATTTTTCTTACCGCCAATCAGGGTGAAAGTAAACTGTATCTGAATAAAGGCGGTTTTAAGTTTGAAGATATTACCGCTGCCAGCGGTATCATAAGTAAAAGAGGCTGGCGCACTGGTGTAACGATGGCAGATGTAAATGGTGATGGCTGGCTGGATATCTATGTCTGCAACAGTGGGGATATTAAAGGAGATAATAAAGAAAACGAATTATACATCAACCAGCGTAATAATAAATTTAAAGAAGAAGCAAAAGCATATGGGTTAAATGATATAGGCTTTACTACGCATGCTTCTTTTTTTGATTACGACTTAGATGGAGATCTTGATTGTTATATACTGAACAATAGTTTTGTGGATGTAAGAAAATTTGACCTGGAAGAGGTAAGGAAAGTACGTGATACCTTGGGCGGGCATAAATTAATGCGGAATGACAATGGTCATTTTACAGATGTAAGTGAACAGACTGGTATTGCCGGAACAAAAATTGCTTATGGGCTTGGTGTTTCTGTAAGTGATGTAAACGGCGATATGTATCCGGATATTTATGTGAGTAATGATTTTTATGAAAAGGATTATCTGTACATCAATCAGCGAAATGGTACGTTTAAAGATGAGTTACCTGAAAGAATGGGTCATATATCTTCTTCGAGTATGGGAGCAGATGTGGCAGACCTGAACAATGACGGCTACATGGATATTGTAACCACCGATATGTTGCCTGAAGATGAAACCAGGGTAAAAACACTTACGAGGTTTGAGCAATATCACCTGGAGAATATGAAATACAGGGCATCTTTTCATTACCAGTTTCCCCAAAATTCGTTGCAGTGGAACCAGGGTGACGGCCATTTTTCTGAAACAGCTTTTATGTCGGGCATTGCAGCAACAGACTGGAGCTGGGGTGCCCTCAGTTTTGATTTTGATAATGATGGTTATAAAGATGTTTTCATTAGTAATGGTGTTTACAAAGACATCAGCGATATGGATTTTGCAGAGTTCCTGGCAGATAAAAAGAATGTGGAAAGTATAGTAACTAAAAGCGGTAAATTTGATTTTAGAAATTTCCTCGCTTACATCCCGTCTTTTAAATTGCCCAATTATGCTTACGTAAACCAGCGCAATTTTACTTTCCTGAATAAAGCGTATGAGCTGGGGCTTGGCGAGCCATCATTCAGTAATGGTGTGGCGTATGCTGATCTTGATAATGATGGAGATATGGACCTGGTAGTGAATAATATTAATGCACCCTGTTTTGTTTACAGGAATGAGGCTGATAAAAAAGCCGGGAATCATTTTTTGAAAATCAGTTTT
>JANPNY010000319.1:0-2306 GCA_031427745.1 Chitinophagaceae bacterium
CAAAAGTCTTCCCCGCTCATACTCATTAAACATTTTTTTTAATTTCCTAACGAAAACCCGCCTGGGAAACCTTTAATTAATTGTGGGAGCAATTTAATGGGAGACTCCGGGCGGAGATAGTGGCTGGTATCCCCGCCAGCCAAGGGAAGTTGCCGTGGGGGCGTCCCATCAAACACAGCGAATAAATGTATGGCGACAATTATAAATGCACCCGAATTATAGGACGAATAAAAAAATTTAAAAAATCTTAAATCTTTCAAAGCATTCTTTCGTAAGCCACTCCCTGTCTTCGGGATGTGCAATATCTATTAAGGCTTTTGCCCGTTGGCGCAGGTTTTTTCCATATAGATAGGCAACACCATATTCGGTGATAATATAATGCACATGACCCCTTGTTGTAACAACGCCTGCTCCTGCTTTAAGAACAGGTACAATGCGTGCCACAGCTTTGTTGGTTCGGGAGGTTAACGCAATAATAGGTTTGCCGCCCTCACTTAACGCTGCCCCCCGCATAAAATCCATTTGGCCACCAATACCGCTAAACTGGTAAGTGCCGATGCTGTCTGCACAAACCTGCCCGGTTATGTCTACTTCAATGGCGCTGTTTATGGAAATTACTTTTGGGTTACGACGAATAACATGTGGGTCGTTTACATAATCAATATCTAAAAATGCAAAGGCAGGATTATTGTTTACATAATTGTACAACTTATTGGTGCCAACTGCAAAACCTGTTACGGCCTTAAAAGGGTGTATCTTTTTTTTGGAGTTATCTATTATATCTTTTTCAAAAAGATCTACAATGCCATCGCTGCACATTTCGGTATGCACACCCAGGTGCTTGTGGTTGTGCAGGCTTCTAAAAACTGCATCGGGTATAGTACCGATACCCATTTGCAAGGTGCTGCCGTCATCAATAAGCTCGGCAACATATTTTCCGATGGTTAATTCATCTGCACCCATTTTAGCACCATAGTCAACCTGCGGCAATTCTTCTTCGTGAAATACACAATGGGTAAACCTGCTGATATGAATAGCTCCATCTCCATGCGTACGGGGTACTTTTGGATTTATCTGCGCAATAATAATTGTAGCATTCGATGCAGCCGAACGGGCAATATCCACCGATACACCCATGGAACAATAACCATGTTCATCCGGTAGTGATACCTGTAAAATGGCCACTTCAGGCTTTAATACAGATCGGAACAGATCAGGAATATCACTCAAAAAAACCGGCACAAAATCGGCCCTGCCTTCGTTTACTGCCTGCCTTACAGAGGTTGATACAAACAAAGAGTTGATATGAAAACTGTCTTTATATTGTGGCTTATCAACTTCTATGTCTCCAAATACGGTGATGGAGACCAGTTCCACATTTTGCAAACGATGACTTTGTTTGGCCAGCTCCCTCATCATATGCAACGGCGTACAAGCGCTACCATGCATAAAAACCCGATGGTTACTTTGAATGACCGATAAAGCTTCCGCTGCACTTACATAATTTGGCTGCTGATACATGTTGGATTGCTTTTATTGAAATACGAATAAATACAAATCAGCTAATAAAAAAAATGAGTTTTGTTTTGTGTTGGTATGATTGTTATCGGATGGTAATAAATAACAGACTTAAAAATACAAGGCAGGATATAGTAACATTGATTGCGAAAGAAAGTACCCTGCAGTTAATTTCTCATTTTAATATTCAATATCTTCCGGCCTGATATAGTACGAATGAAACATACAGAGACTTATAATTTTAGATTGATAGCCACGGGGATTTTATTTGCGCTGTTATGGGCATCGGCGAGTGCAGCCACCAAAATTGGGCTGCAATCTGCACAGCCTTTTGTAATTGCTGTTACCCGGTTTTTTATAGCTGGTGTCATCATGGTTTTTATAGCGCATGGCATACTTAAAGTGCGTTTACCACAGCAGCAGGAGTGGAAACAATTAGCCATTTATGGATTGCTGAACATCAGTATTTACCTGGGCCTATACGTTATAGCTATGCAATATGTTTCGGCAGGGTTGGGGTCTTTATCTGTAGGAACGGGCCCGGTACTTATTAGCATTATTGCTGCTTTCTGGCTTAGGCAGCCCATTAAAAGAGTTACCATTTTCAGCCTCTTGTTATGCACCGGTGGAATTATTATAGCGGCTTACCCGTTGCTTAACCCACATTGCAGCTACCCATAGCCAAGTTGAGCGATAGTAGGGGTTTCAAATTTTTTGGATGGCGGTTTGTGTACTACAAATTTGATTTGCTTAAAGGGTTTTGATTTTTGTTGTTTTAGGGCATTGTG
>JANPNY010000320.1:0-1578 GCA_031427745.1 Chitinophagaceae bacterium
AGCACTGGTAAGATTGGCGGTTCTGCCAATGATAACTTTTCTATCAGCATAGCTTTTTTCAATACTGGCTTTAAAGTTTTTCTCAACCACATTCATTTCAAACGGCGGTTGAAAAATGCCATCAGGTAATTGTGGAATGCCGTCAGCAGCACCACTTACGCCAATAAACGATTCTACGTAATCGTACCAGGGAGCAATGTCTTTATACCGTATTGGCCAGTCGGTACCATGACCATCTTTTTGGTTTGCTCCAAAATCAAGATCACTCCAGCGGTAGCAGGCCCTCGACCACAACAAGGAACGTCCACCCACCACATCGCCCCGTATCCAATCGAAACGCTTGCGCTCTTCATAAGGATTTTGCTGGTCGTTGATATAAAAATGCTTGTTATCTTCCCTAAAAGACCAATGACGGCTTTGAACAAATTGCTGCTGTTTATCGGCCAAAGTCAAATTAAGGCGATGGGGAAATTCCCAGGGATCTTTGGTGGCAGTGGGATACAACGGATGTTCCACATTTGCACCCCGATCCAGCAACAACACTTTCAGGCCTTTTTCACAAAGTTCTTTGGCAGCCCAGCCACCGCTAATGCCAGAGCCAACAATAATGGCATCATAGGTATTTTGTTTGGTGGCTTTGTTATTGATATAGGTAGTATCGCCTGGCATATGGTGAGATGTTTTGCAATAAAATAAAAAGGTTTTTTTGAACCCGGCATTGAAGCTTCTATCAACAGTTTTGGCGTCGCACTCTTGTACATTTTATCTTTATTGAAAAAAAATACAACGGGTTCAATTGATACGTTAATGCTTTGGTTTTTAAAATGAAAAATGTTGCTGCATTGCTTTGGGATAATCAGCAAGCGCAATCTCCGGCTCTGCAATTTCCGGGTGCCAAAGTTTCTCCCATTCAAAACTATAATATCCTTTGTAACCTCCTTTAAATAATTCATCCACGGCTTCAAAAATAGGCACTTCTCCCTTTCCCAATAAAGTGTACGCTAATTTACCATCCACCATTTTTGCATCCTTAACATGTGTATGCCGTATGTACTTTTTTAATTGCTGATACGCTAATAATGGCGACTCCTTTGTAACCGTCCACATGTTGGTAACGTCCCAAATCATACCCACCTTCGGATGGTTAGCAGCCTGCATTACTGTAAGCAGATCTTCAATTTTTACAAGATCGCCATGAGATTCTATCAACACACTTACATCGCTTCCTTTTGCATGGTCGGCAAGCTCCAGTAATCCTTTTATGATGAGATCGATCGTAGCATTTTTATCCTGGTCTTTAGGGAAATTATTGGGAAATACCCGGATAAACGGGCATTGTAGTTGTTGCGCCAGATCGATATATTTTTTTCCATCGTCCAGGTTTTTTTACCTTTCGGCGCCTTCAGCAAAATGTAGTGTAGCCGATGAGCCAAGGTTAACAACCTGTAACCCTGCCGATTTCATTTTTTGCATGGTGGCAGCCACACCGGATGGAGTACCGAATTCGGGGGACTTTAAAATATCCAGTTGCCGTTTCAATCCACGAAATTCAATACCCTTGTAACCATATTGTACGGC
>JANPNY010000321.1:0-9152 GCA_031427745.1 Chitinophagaceae bacterium
GGAACAATATGGGTAGGAGCAGACCTGGGAGGTCTGTACAGGTTTAATGATACCAACTGGAAAAAAATTAGTACTTATCCTGATGTTACTTTCAGGCATGGCTTATCGTCCAATATGCCCGGTGACAGCAATGTTTGGATCACGTCTATTGGTAAAACAGGGGTACAAGCCATCACGGGGGGAGCCTATCTAATCAACACAAAAGCCGAAACAGTAACTCAATATGGATCTGGTATTGCTGGTGGCTTAGGTAGCAGGTATGCCAATTCGTTGGCCATGAGCAGTCAGGGTGTAACCTATGTAGCATTAGCACAATCGTTGACAGGGACAACCACCAACCAGGGCGGCGTTTACAGCATAGCGACCGTCAATCCACCGCCCCCTTCTTCCACCTCTTTTACCAAAGCAGTACCCGATGCCGGAGATATCATATACCATTCTGCCGGCAAACGGGGAGACGAACTTTGGTTTGGCCGGGGCTCTAATTGCAGCAGTGGTTGTCTGGCTCCTTATATAACGAGGATAAGCAGCAGCGGGGCACTGCTTACTCCCATCACAGCGGCCAATTCTCCACTCCCTTTTACCAATGCTTCTGCTTCTTCTTTTGCAAGGGCTATCTTTACAGATACTACAACCGGCAATACCTTTGTAGGTCTTAACAGCGGCGGTATTGCTGTATATAAACCCAATGGAACCTGGAAGCTATTAACGAGTGCCAACTCCCCCTTGCCAGCCGGAGCAGCCGTTAATTTTAATGCCATTGCCAATGTATTTGGCGATATATGGATTGGTACAACTTTCGGGATTTTTGTATACAACGGCACAGGATCGCTTGACAGCATGAATTCTTTTAAAATGCTTACGACCGCCAACGGCCTTCCAAGCAACAGTATTACCGATATCGAGTTGGATACTGCAAGGTCTTACCTATGGTTAACCAGTCCAGTAGGGGTAAGCCGCACGCCTTATGTTGCTCCGTTTATAAAAGGCGTTGTGTATGATGTATACTGTAATAGCGCCGGAAGCAGTGTTGATAGCCTCAAATTGTTTGAACAGTTGCAGAAAACACCGATTACCAAAGGTGTGAAAGTAAAGCTGTTTGAAAACGGTATTGCAAAAGATTCAAGCGAAGTAAATGCGGATGGGGTTTTTGAATTAAAGCAGGCAGAGGATGGAAAAATTTATACAGTTGAGATAAAATATAAAAAAGGGAACCGGGAAATAACCTATAAATATGCTGATATCAAAAATCACACAATGATGGGGGCCGTTTTGATTCCGGATAGCCTTATCAGGGAGATTAAAGCATTTAAGCCCAATGTAAGCAGAAGGTGCTTTACATTAAAACTCAGTTTTGCTATTAGCCTTAAAATTGTTTGTCTCGATGGCTTTGATGTAAGTAGGTATGATGATGCCTATGAAATATTTTTGGACAGCAGTGGTGTAAAAGATGAGCATAAAAAAAGAGTAGAAAACCTGGCTAATTACTACACTTCACTGGCTACCGTTTACAACCTCGGGGGCAGCAGTAACGAACTGATTAACTCGGCTGTGGAAAATGCTTTTGATGCAATTGAAGCACTACTGGGCACTGTTACCTTTGGTGCCGCCGCAAAAGGGAATACAGGATTGAAACTGGCTGATGAAACTTTCGAAAAGTTTATTGAAGCCAATGTTAAATTAATACAGTCGGGGTATTTGGAAGCTTTGAAAAATAAAGCAGCATCCTATGTAACAGACCCCGATGCAAAAGTGTTTATCGATAAATTTTATACTCTGCTTGCCGACGCCGCTGATTTTGCTTTGACTCTGCGAAAAGAAGGCCGCAATAAGTCGCTGGCAGAAGCCGGAAAAGACGCTTTTAAAAAAGCAGCGGCTAGCGTAATATCCGCCTGGTATTACAAGTACTACTACTGCCTCACCCAGCACGAAAAGTTTATATTCAATGCAGCTACTTCGAGCAAGAATGGCATTTCACCTTTTGAATACAGCGAAACCTACAATAAGCTTTACAGCCTTACAACGCCGTCCCTGGTAAAGCTTTCTAACGACACACTTGATCTGTATAAAGAGAAGGTTGATTTTTATAAAACGATTGCTAAAGTTGCCGATTACGCTAAAACAGTTGCAGACGCAGTTTCGGCTATCAGTGCCATTATTCCGGGAGGCCAGGGGGTGAGTCTTGTTTTTAAAACCGTAGCACAAGTTGCAAAATTCGCAAAGCCAGCGGCCCTAACTGCAGCTATGATCCAGGGCATTAATGGCGGACTAAAAATATCTATTTTATCAGATAAAATTTTACCTCAAACCGGCTTCACCAACAACAGGCCGGTCAACTGGATTTTTAGCCCGGCATCTCAACAGTCGCCGGTAGATTTGCTTGCCCGTAAAAATATTTACAACCAAAAAATTACCGATCTAAAAACTATTTACAATGCACCTGCCTTTGATTCTGTGGCATACAGCAATAAATTTAAAGAGCTGATGAATGAAGATTCATTGTACACAGTTGAGATGACTAAAACTTTAAATGCGCTGTGGGCTTCTGCAGATACGGCTTCACTTAAAGTGCCAGGATTTTCAACCAAACTTGGTAAAGTGATAGACTCTTTTGTTACGCCACAGTACAACGGGCGAAATGCATTTTATTTCCAGAATTTTAGCTATCGGTTTAATCCTGAAAAAACCACAGACGTACCGGAACTGAATTCATTTGCAGATAATATCGTTTTGTTAAATGATTCTGCAGTAAATGGAATTACCTACCTGGTAGATGACATCAACAGCAATGGAATTGCGGCTCCCGCTTACCTCGTTCAGGAGGGTTATGTGCTCAACTATAACCGCCTACCTGGCAGTGCCGGCAGCTTTACTTATACCTTTAAAAATTATGGTACGCAGCCTCAAAACAATGTATCTTTTAAAATCATAAAAGACATTGCTGCCGGGTACGTGTTTACAGGAGCTGATTCTGTAAATGTGGGTACCATACTTCCTGGCGCATCTAAGCAGGTTACATTTTCCTTCATCTCGCCATTTACAGACAGTGTGTGCAGCTACACCATTGATGTAAAAGCTAATAACGGAAGCTACAGAGACGTAAGCGGTTCATTGTACGTAATTGATCCAACAAAAAACTTTAGTGTAAAAGATGGTAACTGGAGCGATGTAAATACCTGGAGTAATAATACAGTACCCATCAATACCACTAATGTAGTCATCAGTCATGCAGTAGTGGTGGATGTGGATGCAACCTGCAAATCTATTACGGCCACAATACCCGGAACAGTGAGTGTAAATGCTGGTAAAAAATTGAACGTGTTAAAATAGCAAAGGGAATAAATAATACAGTTCGCTTAATCTCTAGTAACATTTTTTAGGCGCCTCCAGGATTGAATGCGTTCATCGGTGGAATTAAATACTTGTTATAAAAGGAAAAGTACCAGATTTGTAACAAATAAACCTTGCACAGATGAAAATAAAAATTTCACTAATACTCCTATGCTTTTCTGTTTTTGTATTTGCACAACCAATTCCATTGCCCGAGCATCCCCGCCCGGATTTTGAACGAACTAATTGGGTAAACCTGAATGGCGTTTGGGAATTTGAATTTGATAGTTTGAATGTGGGGCTTGATAAAAAATGGCAAAGTGGTGATGCTGTTTTTGCTCATAAAATAAACGTGCCCTTTCCATGGGGTTCGGTTTTGTCAGGCGTAAAAGATGAAGCAGATTTTGCCTGGTACAAAAGAAAAATTACGGTATCAAAATCATGGGCTAATAAAAGGGTGTTTGCTACTGTTGGCGCCTCCGATTGGGAAACTTCTGTTTGGCTGGATGGCGTGCTGCTTGGTAAACACCAGGGCGGCTACACGCCTTTTTCATTTGAATTAACCAACATTGTAAAATATGATAAGCCGCAGGATTTAGTCATCAGGGTAGATGATAAACGCCGTGATTTTACCTTGTATGGCAAACAAGGCTATGGTAATGCCCGGGGCATCTGGCAAACCATTTACCTGGAAGCAAGGGGAAATACCTACCTGGAGGGCGTTCATTTTACCCCCAATATCGACAGCAGTTCCGTAAAGACAGAAGTGATTTTATCAAATGAATTAATGGCTGATGCGGAAATAACCTTTACAATAAAAACGCCGGGTTCAGCAATCATTTCCAAAGGCATCATTCCAAAAAATAAAGACAGGGCGGCTTTTGTAATTGCTATTCCAAACGCCAGGTTGTGGAACCTCGATGATCCCTATTTGTATGAAACGGAGATAAAAATAAAGGACGATGTGGTGAAATCTTATTTTGGTATGCGCAAGATATCAGTCGTTAATTTGCCCAATACCAATATCCCTTACATCGCCCTCAATAACCAACCAATCTATTTACAATTAACGCTTGATCAATCTTATCACCCCGAAGGATTTTATACTTTTCCTACGGATGATTTTATGAAGAATGAAATCCGGCTAGCCAAAGGCATTGGTTTAAATGGTATCCGCACACATATTAAAATTGATGTACCAAGGAAATTATATTGGGCAGATAAACTGGGCTTATTGGTGATGTCGGATCTACCGAACTCATGGGGAGAACCGGGTGAAAAAATGCAGGCTGAATCGGAGTACACTTTACGGGAAATGATCAAACGAGATTATAATCATCCCGCCATTTTTTCCTGGATCACCTTTAACGAAACATGGGGCCTTACCACTAAAGTGACGGAGCATGGAAAAACAAATTTTCAATATCTACCCACCACCCAAAACTGGGTAGCATCTATGTATTATTTAGCAAAGTCGCTTGACCCCACCAGGTTGGTAGAAGATAATTCTATTTGCTGTGGCAGGGGTCATACCGAAACGGATATCAATTCATGGCACGAATACCTGCCTGGCTGGGCCTGGGAAGAGCACATGGCCAATATCGATAAAAACACATTTGAAGGAAGTACGTTTCATTTTGAAAAAGGATTTAAACAGGGCAATCAACCAAATATAAATTCGGAATGTGGCAATGTATGGGGCTACGATGGCAGCACGGGTGATGTGGACTGGAGCTGGGATTATCATCGCATGATGAATACCTTTCGCCAACATCCAAAAATGGCTGGGTGGCTATACACCGAACACCACGATGTAATCAACGAATGGAATGGCTATTGGCGTTTTGATCGTACCCGGAAATTCAGTGGTTTAGAAGAGTTGGTATCAGGCATGACGGATAAAGATTTTCATTCTGAATTCTATCTATCTACCGGAAATGAAATATGCAAAACGGTTAATGCAAATGAAACGCTGGAAGTGCCGTTGTATATCTCCGTGATGTCGGGTAGATTAATAAAAGACAACCAACTTTTTATTGAGTATGCGGTTGATTTTTTAGACAGAACCGGTGAAACACAGTCCATCACCAAAGGCAAAATTCCATTTGATTACAAACCATGGATGCAAGAATTATTGAGTCCGCTGAAAATAAAAACTCCGGGTTACGGAGGACTCGGTATCGTTCAATTAACACTGAAAGATGGCGAAGGAAATGTGTTGCACCATAACTTCATGAACTTTGTTGTACAATCAAATGAAAACAAAGCCAATACTAGCATCATTGATGTAAAGCCCAATGGTTTTGTAAAAGCAGAATGGTCGCAAAAAAGTTGGGATGCGCTGAACGGGTTAAAAGTGAATGGTGCTGGCAAAGGATATTTTGAATACCGTTTTCCCATTTCAGCGGCTAATATTGCAAACAGTAAATCTGCGTATGTTCTGTTTGAGGCTTCAGCCAAGCAGTTGTTTGACAAAGACAAGGCAACGGGTTTTGATGGCAACCAGGATTATATGTTAGGGGCAAAAGTATCCCCACATAAAAACCCCAATGCATACCCGATGACGGATGAAACAACATTCCCTTCTATCATTCAGATTCTTATCAATGGTAAAAAAGTAAAAACGGTTACGCTGCCAGATGACCCCGCTGATCATCGTGGGGTATTATCCTGGCACAGCCAGTTAAAAGATAAAAAACTGAGAGAAGCCGGCTCTTATGGCTATTTGGTAAAAGTGCCGCTTTCAAAAAAAGATTTAAAGCACGCCGCAGCACAGGGATTTATCCAAATCAAAATACAAACGGAAGGGGAGGGTGGACTGGCGATTTATGGTGAGAATTTTGGGCGGTATCCGATTAATCCTGGTGTGGTGATTACGAGGTAATACCTGAGTGTATTTTAAAAGCCGATTTCTATCGGATGTTACATTTCAGACGTGGTTAACGCCTTTTATCTTACTGCTACTTTGTTAATAGCAAAGGTCGTTATTTACAACCCTTTTATAAATTCATCTGCATAATTTACCAATTGAAGTAATCCTTTTTCTTCAATAGGGTAATGACTTGCGCCCTCTAAAATTTTTATGGAAAAGGGGGCTTTAATTCCTTTCATCGAAATTTCACTTAGCTCTAAAGGTGTCCACGTATCTGCACCGGGTTGTGTAAGTAAAACAGGGCATTTATCAAACTGATTAACCGGAATAGGTAATTGATAACTGATATAGCCATACAAAAATTGTAGTTGCACTTTTGCTCCGGCAGACAATGAATCTGCCAAACAAATTTTAAGCGTAGCAGCATCATTTACCAGGCAATTCATTTTTGAAACTGCCTTTACCGGAATGGCCATTCTTTTAAATCCAATATTACAAAGCAACTTAAATAATGGTACAGCCAGCCAATTTAGTGCAGGGAATTTAACGGTGTCATGCGCTACTTTTTCATCGCTATTTTTTAAAAAGCACATGCCAATAATGCCATGTACCTCCTTCATGTAGCAGGCAGCGCTGTAGGCTAGCATTCCGCCGGCACTTAATCCATACAGGATAATTTTTTTCGGGTCTCTGTTGGTTTCTTCATTTACAAAATCAGCAAATAAATGAACCCAATCGTTGTAGGTAATATCCGGCTGATTTACCTGCGTCATTCCATATCCAAGGTTATCAATAGCCACCACATCGTACCCAATAGCAGCCATTTTGTGTCCAAAAATCATGTTGAGTTGCCGCCCGTTGGTACCTATACCATGGTGCAGAAAAATGCGGTAAGCCGAAGCTGTATTTACATATCTATCCAGGTGAACTGTATTGCCTTTCCAATTCCAACTATCTTCTGTCGGCAAATTTTTATCGGTAAGTTGAAAGCTTTCAGGTAGTTGTTTATTCAGTTGTTGCCAGGCATTGTCTGTTGTGTAGGATTTCATCTTTGCAAATTAATTGTTGCAAAAGATAAGTTTTTTGAAAACTATTTTGAATTGTTTTCAACTAGAGCTAAAAGCAGTTGTCTTTTATTGAGGATAATTGACAGGAAGTAAACCATATTGAAGTCGTTGTAAAAATGGCGGCGGGCTTTAAAAAAGAATTCTGTTTCTTTGATTTTTGTATTTTTAAAGGATGATGAACTGATTGGAGCTGCAATAAAGCCCATTCAATTTGTTTAAACCACTGCTTAATTCAATATTACAATGCCATTACTTATTGCATGGCTTGCCAGTTTTGTTCTATCCTGTATTTTAAATATTTTAAAGAGCTTTTCCCTTAAGCGTTCTGTCTGCCTCAACGAAATATTCATTTTGTTGGCAATGGTTTCAAATTTTAAATCTGTACATATATATTTTAATAACTCTACTTCCATTATGGTAAGAGATGGAGGATAAGGTAAAGCAGATTGATAAGTGCCGTTTATAAGTTCATTTATAACAGCTTGTATATCGGTAATATTTGAATTTTTGGTTAATACTGCATCTGCGCCACTTTGCAGGGCTAATTCCTTTACCATCTTATCTTCAAACATGGTTAATACCAAAATCTTAATTATAGGTTGATATTGTTTTATCCATTTGGCAGTATCATAACCATTAAGTAAAGGCATTTTAAGGTCTAATATCGCCAACTGTGTTATTGCTCCATTTTTTATATGTTCTATTACCTGTTCACCATTATCAACTTCGGTTATTTTGTTAAAATGATTTAATTCATACAGCTTTTCACTTAAAAGTTTTCTAAAGGTAGTAGAATCATCTGCAAATATGATTTCGTTTAAAGTATCAGAGGGGTTAAAATCAGCGGGCATGAACAATTATTAGCAAAGGAGTTTTAATTAAATTTAGATTATATGTAATGATAAGTTAATAACGGTTACAAAAAACACTTAATCTGATTTTGGCGGTAATCCGCCAGAATTATTAACATTAATTATTGCAACTTTATTAGATGAAAGAAAAGCGTTTAATGTCTGTCGGTAGCAATAGTTAAAGCGCTGTACAGTTTTTCAAACAAAATAATCGGTGATTTTAAAATAACAACACAAACTAATTAGTCAAGATTGCTAACCATTTATAAAAATCAAAATGAAAATTAAACTGTTTACACCAATTTTTTTCTTTGTAACACTATCTGTGAATGCTCAAATAGTTGGAACAATTAAAGCAAAAGAAGCCTTTCCAAAAGCAGGCTATGAAAATATTTTTATTTATCAGCCGTCAAAGGGTTTGGCAATACCTGATAATTTGCATGTTATTATTGTATATGATGCAAATGGATTCAACCAGCAAGTCGTTCCAATTGTGAAAACAGATGGAGTATATCAATTTACTTTTACTGCCCCAGATTCTGCAACAATAATGATAATGAGTGTGACTGACGAGAAGAAAAACACTTTTGATAATAACAATGATTTGGGTTACATCACTTACATGAATGATAAAAATTTGAAACCATTTAAAAAAGCAGGTATTGTTTGTGCCGAATTGCTCAGTGGTTATGCAAAATTTTACTTAAAATTAAATACACCTGTTTCAACAATTCTTAAAATGTATGAAGATGAGTACATGAAAGATCCTACTCTAAAAATGGAGGATAGTTATTTAAATTATTTAACCACACTTTATGGTGCAAAAAAAGAACAGGTAAAACCCAAGTTGATTGCGTATGCTAATCAAATGGCATCAATAAAAAAGGAAGCAAATTTGCTGAATGCAATAGCTATTTACCGTTTGTTAAAGATGATGAAAGAACAAGAATTAATTGAGCAAAAGGCGCTGACAAATTTTCCAAAAGGGGTATTGGCTAGAAATAAATTTTGGAAATCCTTTAATGATAATAC
>JANPNY010000322.1:0-1923 GCA_031427745.1 Chitinophagaceae bacterium
ACTCCTCCCGAATTTAAAATAACAGACATAAAGGACAATTCATTGCAGGTACATTATTATTCACAAAGAGAAGGCCTTAAACACTTCGTTTTCGGATTAATTTTGGGACTGGGGAAAATGTACAAAGTAGAAACAAAAGTGGTGATTATAGAAAGTCGGGAGGAGGGTTTTGACCATGATGTGTTTTTTGTTGAATGGTAATTAGCTTATATGGATGATGGACGATTATATATCACAAATGATGAACTTGATCTTGACCTGGTTTTCCCATTCTATTTTATTCTTGATAAATCCTTAATTATTACAGAAACAGGGAAAGGGTTAAAAAAAATACTGCCTTTACTAAAAGGTTCTTCTTTTCAGCAATGTTTTAAGTTAAAGCGCCCCTTCTCTCCTAAATATCACTTTGATTCTTTATTGGAGTATTCCCGTCAGATATTTATTATTGAATCCCTTGAAACAAATATTCTATTCCGGGGTCAAATTATCTATTTCGCACAAAAGCAATCAATTATGTTTATTGGTTCGCCATGGCTTACAAATGTAGATGATATGGAAAAGAAGGGCATTTTCATAACAGATTTTGCTTTACATGATACTACTCCGGATATGCTGCAAGTATTAAAAACACAAGAAATTGTGACGAATGATGTTAAAACACTTGTTAAAGAATTAAGCAGTCAGAAAAAAGAATTAGCTGAAAGTGAAAAAAGACTTCTTTTACAATATTCAATATCTCAGGTGTTGGCAACATCTAAAACAATTCGGGATGCGATGTGTAAAGTGATAGAAGTAATATGCGACACTATTGGATGGAAATGCGGCGCATTTTATATGCCGGATGAGGAAACAGACACATTGAGGCACATTTCTTACTGGCAAAATTCATTCATACAAGATCGTGAATTTGAAAACGCAACCAGAAATATATCTTTTTTAAAAGGAGTTGGCTTGCCGGGACGAATATGGCAATCTAATGAGTTTTCATGGATTGCTGACATTACTAAAGATGCCAATTTCCCAAGGGTTGCAATTGCAGAAACATCTAATCTACATGGCGCTTTTGGCTTTCCGATTTCAATCAATAACGCTGTTGCCGGTATAATGGAGTTTTTTAGCGACCAGGTTATGGAGCCGGATACAACGCTAATTCGGATGTTTGAGGCAACCGGCAATCAAATAGCTCAGTTCATTGAAAACGAAAGAGCTAATGTTATAATACTGGAAAGCGAGAAGCAATACAAGCAGTTGGTTGAAGAAGCCAGCGATATTATTTTTAGAACAAACTACAAAGGGTTGTTTGTATATGTAAACCCGGTTGCATTAAAAGCAATGAATATGACCGAAAAAGAAATTATTGGAAGAAATTTCACAGATTTGATACGTACTGATTATCGCGAAAAAGCAATGCGTTTTTATAAGCAACAATTTACAAATAAGACCCCTGTTACTTATTTTGAGTACCCTGCTGTATATAGTCAAATAGAAGACGTGTGGATAGGCCAAAATGTAAAAATAATTTTTGAAGGAAACAAAATAGTAGGTTTTCATGTAGTAGCAAGAGATATTACAGACAGAAAAAAAGAAGAATACCTTCGTAAAGTTCTACAAGAAAAATACCAAAACATCATTGCCAATATGAATCTTGGTTTACTTGAAGTTGATAATAATGAGATTATTCAATATGCAAACCTAAGTTTTGCTGATATTTCTGGTTATGAAATAAACGAACTTTTAGGTAAAAACGTATTAGAAGTTTTTTCTTTTTCGGATAATTTTGACATTTTGAAATCTAAAAACCAACTTAGAAAACAAGGTAAATCAGATATGTATCAAATTGAAATTAAAAACAAAAGAGGAGAACCAAGGTGGTGGGCAATAAGCGGAGCACCTAATTATGATGATAAAGGTAATTTATTGGGT
>JANPNY010000323.1:0-2175 GCA_031427745.1 Chitinophagaceae bacterium
GATTGAGCAAGACCTTGTAAATAAACCGTAAATTGACAAAGTAATTAGACAAACAATGAAAAGAATAAAATCTATAGAAATTAAGAATTCTCCCTTTTTTGAAGACCTAAAGCTTGAGTTTTCAGAAAAACTCAATTGCATAATGGGTGGACGAGGAACTGGGAAGTCAACAATCCTTCATTTATTAAAATCGGCAATTTTTAAAAATGCTGAAAATGATAAAAATACTTATAGTGTATTAAAAAGCAATTTGGGCAATGGCGAAATTTCATTAGAACTTGAGGCTCTTGACGGTGCTTTTTATAGAATTACAAAAACATTCAACGACGAACCACAACCTTACAAACACCCAAATACTGAATATTTTCCTATTGAGAAAATTTTCGATGATATTGAGTGCGATTTTTATGAAACAGGAAAAATAGAAGAAATAGGACGTTCTGCAAAAGATAGATTACAGTTACTTGATAAAAAAGTAAAACCAGAAATCAGGGAATTTGAAACATTAATTAAACAACTTCAAATTGACATAGATGCCAATGCACAAGACATTAAAACATTCAATTTGAGATTGATGAGAATTGATGAATCCTTATCACAATATGAAGGAATTGAAGCCGATTTTGAAACTCAAAAACAACAACAACCAGTAGGATTGAAAGATGAAGAGAAGAAAGAGTTTGAAGAAGCTGATACAAAAGAAAAAAACAGAAAAAGTGAAAAAAGGTTACTAAATAAACTAATTGATACTTTCAGCGAATTAAAATTAGAATTCGAATTAAAAGAGTCAGAATTATCTGATACTCTATTAAAAAGCCAAGTTGAAAAAGAAACATACTTAAATAAGGAAATAATGGGCGGGGTTCTGTCACAAACAGAAGAAACAATAAAATCAATTCAAATAAATATTGCAAATATTACTAAAGCTATTGAATCTTTAATGACAAACTTAGATTTGTCTTCAAACAAGCTATCAGAAGTTCAAGATTTACAACAAGCTGAATTTATTAAAATCAAACAAAAATTCGAAGCACACAGAGAGTATATAAATAAGTATCACCTTCTTTCCAAACGCTTAAATGAAAAAGAGACTTTAAAAAAGGACACAATAGAATTGAGTGAAAAGCGAGATAAATTAAAACAAACAAGAAAAAATTTAGTAAAAAAATTAAACGACTGCAAACAATCAATTTTTAAAATTCGACTGAAGTCAATAAATGAATTGAACAAAGCTTTTGATGGTGCTATAGTTATTAACTTAACATTTTCCGGAATTACAGAACTTTTCGAAGATAAGCTTAGAGAAGCCTTAAAGGGGTCAGGGTTGAGATACAATGAACTTATCCCAAGAATAGTTGAAAGCTTTTCAACAGATGAATTTGCATCAGTAATTCATAATAAAGATGCCGAAAAATTAAAAACCATTTCTGGTATTGATGTAATGAGGGCTGAAAGCCTGATTAATGCCTTGTTTGAAACTGAAGCTATTTATGATATTGAACGTTTATACTGCGATGACTTACCAGAATTTAAATTAAGAATACATGAGGGAGGGATATTAGAAGAAAATTATCGTAAGTCAGATGAACTTTCAATGGGGCAAAGATGTACGACTGTTTTGCCAATAATTTTTGCTGTATCAGAAAATCCCCTGATAATTGACCAGCCCGAGGACAACTTAGACAACAAATATATAAGTGGCAAAATTCATGATATTATTAGAAGTCAGAAAGAACAACGTCAATTAATACTAATTACTCACAACCCAAATATTCCCGTACTATCAGAATCGGAACATAATATCTTCTTAAAATATGACCGTAAATCAGGTATAGAAAATACTGGGAAAGTTGACGATGTCAAAACTATTATAATCGAATTGTTAGAAGGTGGTGAATCTGCTTTCAAAAGACGAAAATTAACTTACGGTTATTAATTACATATGACTGATTCAGAAAAAAAATTACTCTTAGAAAAATTAATAAGGGAAAAAGAAAAAGCGTTTTCTGAGGAAACACCTGATGCTCCTGCCGTAAGTGAGATTGTAAGTCAATTAAATGCAGTTGATGCAAAAGACAAACCATACTACCACGATTTTGCAACAAGTTTAAAGGCCGAATTATTTAGTAAAAGCACCACGATAAAGGGGTTTAACCTTTCTGACTTTACTGAAAG
>JANPNY010000324.1:0-14995 GCA_031427745.1 Chitinophagaceae bacterium
AAATAGACACTAAAAAAGCACAGGCTTTAAACCCGTGCTTTTAAAATAATGATAGTTATAAGGGATTTAATTCTCTAATAGCTTATACATTTCTTCCAGTTTCGGCGATAATATTATTTCAGTTCGCCTGTTTACTCCCCGGCCTTCTGATGTAGCATTTGATGCCAGCGGATCAAAAAAGCTATGGCCTGATGCGATCACTCTAACCGGATCAACTTTATAAGTATCTACCAAAATGCGTACAATAGAATTGGCACGGGCTGTACTCAAATCCCAGTTGTCTTTATATTTTCCACGAATAGGGATACTGTCGGTATGGCCTTCAATATTTACCGCAACGTCCGAATTAAGATTAAGTACTTCAGCTAATTTTGAAAGTGCCTCCACCCCTTTAGGATTCACCACTGCACTCGCAGAAGGAAACAATAAATTTTCTGAAAGGCTTACATAAACTTTTCCGTTTTTTTGATTTACAGAAAGATCATTTTTGCTGAATCCTTTTAACGCTTCTGTCATTTTATTTTTAAGCTGGTCCGATTTGTTTTTTTGCTGTTCCAGCAACGTTTGCAACTTTAATAATCTTTGTTGTTGCCTTTGCAGACTCTGCTCACTTTGTGACAACTGGTTTTGCTGATTTGCAGACTCCTGACCGAGTTGAGAATTTTGATTACTAAGTTTTGAAACCTTACTATTAAGGTCAGCAACATTAGCCTTAAAGGTTGCAATCTCACCCTCCAATTTTGTTATCTGGCCGGCAAGATTCGCACTATCAGTGCGCAGGGTAGCTGTTTCAAACTGGGATTGTTTTAAAGAACGGCTTGGGACACAACTGGCAGCTACTACTATCACGGTTAAATACAAAAGATATTTTTTCATAATGGTTTAATTTTAATCATCTGGATGAGATAATTGTGCCGAATAATATTTAGCTGTAAACAGGTTGCCGGGGCAGGCAGGTAAAATAAAGAAGGGTTGTTGATTTTTATACACATAAATAAAACAGGTACAGATTATGCTTTTAGGTACGTTGATTGATTTTCCTGCTGCCTATCAGCCGTTTTATTACGCAAGGCGTGGAGATAATAGATAACATGATTGCCCGGGTATTTTTTCAAAACCTGGTAAATGTATCAGGCATTTTTTTATTCTTTCCTTTTCTAAATGTATTTGGCAGGTTTCTCGAAAAAAGATTTACAGTAAATACTGATAAAACCCTCTTTATTAATTTGATTGAGTAGCAAAAACACTACACTTGCTATGATAAGCAGGAAGCCTTCGGCAATGCTGCCTCAAACATTTAAATGCATGAGTAGGGTTGCTATGAGAACGATCAAAGAATTTGCTGACCATCATCATAGAAACAGCCTGTTGCAACTGGTAATTTTAGCGGACAAAATTGCATGTAAATGCCACAAAAATTAATCGCAGCATATGCGCCGGTTTTGGAAGCTTCCCATTACCTGCCCTGTATTTCACTCATTATGCCTTTTGAGCCCAAAATGAGTCTGCAAAATGAGTTGGCATACCAGTTGAAAGTTGCTGCTGAAAAAATAGAACGGGAGTTGCTGGAAAATTATCCCGAAGAAAAGGTATTACCCGTTATGAAAAAATTGCGGCAGGTGATTAAAGATTTGAATTTCAATACCCATAAAATAAGTATTGCCATATTTGTATCTCCGTTAATAGAAAAAGTATACCACCTCGATCTCCCTGTTGAAGAGAAAATAATGATTGACGATTCTTTCGAAATCCGTGACCTGATCTATAGTAAAAAAGAAATTCATAAATACCTGGTGGTTGCATTAAACCATCATTGGACAAGAATTTACCTGGGCGATTCGGGCAAATTTATCCGGCTTATTTCAAACGTACCAAATAACCTGGCGGTTTACCCAAGAGACCTGCCCCAAAAAATAGCCAACTTCAGCGATCAAAAAAAGGAAAAAGAAATGCGGTTTGATAATTTTTTAAGACATACCGACAATGGACTAAGTCTGTTGCTAAATTCTTATAAGTTGCCCCTGTTTGTAATGGGTAATGCAAATGCCTTAAGACACTTCAAAACAATTACACATAATGCAAAGCGAATTATGGATTACATACCTACAAATTTTAAGGAAAGCACAGAGGCTGATTTACTGAAAATAATGGAGCCCTATGTTGCCGACTGGAAAAAAATAATTGAAACCGATTTGATGAAAGAAATAGCGGAAGCAATGGGTAAAGAAAAATTAGCCATTGGTATAAAGGAGGTATGGAAAGTTGCAACACAAAAAAGAGGAAAGTTACTGGTGGTTGAAATGAATTACACTTATCCTGCCCAACAGGGAGCAAAAGAAGAAATAATTTTTAAGCATGACGAAAAAATGAGAAATGCTTTTTTTATAAAAGATGCAGTGGATGATGTGATAGAAAAAGTATTGGCCAGTGGCGGAGATGTGGAGTTTGTACATGAAGGGTTGCTAAAACAATATCACAGAATTGTATTGATTGAATATTACCGGGAGGAATAAAAATACAACCAATTATTGTGCTGATTTAAAATATCAGGCAGCAGTCGCAGAAATCTAGTCTGGGTAAATTTGTTACAAAGCGGTTATTAAAAGCCCGAAAAATCATTGTAAGTCCGCTCGCCAAGATACTTGCTAAATATTTCAAGGTTGGCGGGGTGCTGTAGGGTTTGCAGATGCCGTTCATGATGCATATCTGTTCCTACTAAATCGGCAAGATTGTTATCAAAAATGTAGCGTGCCGCCTTGGCTACCGGTTTTCCGTAATAGCCCGTTAACGACAACAAATTTACCTGCAGCAAAAATCCCATATCCTTTAAGTGGCTGTAGGCTTCATAGTTACTATGATAAAACGGGTAACGCTCCGGATGCGCCATAATGGGCAAATAGCCTGCCGTAACCAGTTCAAAAGAAATTTCATTAAGATTGCTGGTAGGTGTGGCGTACGACTGTTCGGTTAAAATAATATTTTTATGAATAGTCAATAAAGGTGTATCACTGCGAAGGAGTTTTATGAAATAATCATCGAGCATATACTCTGCTGCTGCAGTAATTTCAATGGGAATTTTTTCTTTTTTGCAGGCTGCCGTTAGCAGGTTTAGCGCATTGTTAATTGTCTCTGGAGTATTCCTGAACATGTCTGCAATTACATGCGGGGTGGCAACGGTTTTAGTAATGCCAAGATTATAAATTCCACGTACTAATTTCAGTGAGGTTTCAATGTCCGGCGAACCATCATCTATACCTGGTAAAATATGGGAATGAATATCAGTTTGAAACGGCAACTGCGTTATTGCAGCCTCTTTGCTCTTCTTTGAAAAAAAACTAAACATGTTCTGTAAAAATATCACATAAAAAATACTAATCAACCATTTTGCGATTATTTGAATTATAATATTGTCGCAGTTTTATCAATGGCTTTAAAATGGAAGCTATATGCGGAAAAGGAATATTATTGATTTTCATAGCGAGGTAATCTCTGCGGTTTGCCCTAAAGCGGTTAAATATATTCCGGTTACTCTGTCCCCCCACCCTCATTTTTACGATTAATAAAGGCAGGTAAACTGAACTGATTCTATACCGGTATAGGTACCTGGCCATAAATTCATAATCGGCAGCGGTATAATAATGCGTTTCATAACCTCCCAGTTCTTTTAGTAGCGGGCGGCGAAAATAAAATGTTGGGTGTGCCGGCATCCAGCCGTAATTAAATCGTATCCTGTCGTACGAAAGACCCTTCCAGTAACGGATAATTTTTTTGGTATTTACCTTATCAACATACACCAGGTCGCCATACAGGGAATCAATTTTATTTTTTTCAAAACTTTCTACAATGGAAGCAATCACCTTATCGGAGGCCAGGATATCATCACTATTTAAAATACCAATAATATCACCCGTTGCCATTTCCATTCCTTTGTTGATGGCATGGTACATACCGTTGTCTTTTTCAGAAACCCATTTG
Source organism: Chitinophagaceae bacterium (assembly GCA_031427745.1). Lineage (GTDB taxonomy): Bacteria > Bacteroidota > Bacteroidia > Chitinophagales > Chitinophagaceae > Ferruginibacter. The sequence continues at coordinate 3,976 of JANPNY010000324.1, forward strand.
GCAATATGGTTATCAAATAATTTGATAATGGCAATGGTATCATCGGTAGATTCTCCGTCTATAACAATATGTTCAATATTATGATAGGTTTGATTTTTAACGGAATTAATACATTCCTGTAGATGAAGAGCAGAATTATGTGTAACGGTAATGATGGTTACTTTCATAGTAAATTTCCTGACCGGAATAATTTACTGGCAAAATACTCCATTTTCTGCTAAGTAGTATAAACAGTTGAAGGGGTGATTAAGAAAGCTTAAAAATGGGAGTTGCAAATGGGAGATTTGGGGGTTTTGATGGATGAGGAATTTGGAAGGTGGGAATGGATAAAATTTAATGATAGTCGGATTTTTCAGAAGGGAAGCAGCTTTGAAAAAACAGGAAGAAAAACGAAAGGATGCTGGTCGTATTTTATTCAATCACCCTCTCCCCCACTTTTAGGGCAGGATTTCCTTTATAAATTCCATAGGGAAGCAGGTTTCCGTTGGCAACAGATGCAACGGATAAAACGGAATGTGATGCACACACAACGCCGGGGCATACAATGGCTTTAGCACCTATCCAAACTCCTTCTTCTAAAATTATTGAACCAGGCAGTAAATCAAAAGTTGGTGTTTTGTAATTATGGTTACCTGTTAATAGCAACGATCCTTGCGACAGGCAAACGTTATCACCAATTGTTACAACGGCAATATTATCAATCCAAACATGTTCTCCTATCCATGCATAGTTACCAATTGAAAGTTTCCAGGGATATTTAATATTTACACAGGGTTTTATTACAATGCCCTTACCAATATTGGCACCAAAGCTCCTGAGCAGACTTACTTTTAAACTGCTACTGATGCTAAATCCATTTTTAAAAAATAAGATATTGATAACATACCATAGCACCTGTTTAAAAGCAGAGGCACCAATATGGAGTGTGGCAGTGTATGAACTGTTATCAACTTTTTTTAAGGCACTCATGAAAACAATTGTAAATAAGGTTTTATAAGAGTAGGATTCTGAGAAAAGTTATGGGCGTATTGCCATGCATTTCCTGCGATGGTATCAAAAGCCTCCTGGCTGTAGCCTGCAACTTCCTCCATTACTGCCGCAAAGCCAGTTATATTATTTAATGGAAGGTTCCAGCCAGCATGTTGTTCGGCAAGGTTAAGCCAGGGTGTTTGATCACTGATTAAAACCGGTCTTCCTGCCATTAATGCTTCAATAATTGCATGACCGAAATTTTCTCCGGTAGTCGGTAGAATAAATAAATGGTTTTGAAGAAGTAGCTGATGCAACTGCTTATTTGCTTGCGGACCAATATAATTGCATTGAATATTAGAGGGCAGTTGCGCCATGTGTTGTTTACAGGTTTCCCAATAAGCTTCGTCTTCTATGGGGCCTGCAATGGTTAACTCTACATTGGCTTTAACCAATCTAAGCGCTTGTAATAAATACAATAAATTTTTGATGGGCACCAACCGGGCAATAAATATACAGTTAAGTTTTCCTGTTTGCTTATTGCAGGTAACAAAGGGCTGTTGTTGAATATTGGGTAAATTATTAGCTGTAATAACTGTGCTGCCCGGAAAGTATTGCAGTATCGCTTTTTCCTCCCTCGCATTGGTGGCATGAAAACGAATACCCTTATGAACGCCCAGCCATTTGTACAATAGCAATAAAGGCTTTTTTTTATAGAACTTTAAAGACAATGCACTATCATAAAGGCAGCCCCTCGGGCAAACAATTACCTGCGCCGAAAACTTTCCGGTAAGTTGCAACCAGAGCGGATATAGTACAAAATGGGGAGAGAACAACAGGTTTAAATAAACATAATCAGGTTGTACCTCATTGATGATTGTTTTGATTTGCTTTGCAGATAACGCAGCTTTTTGAGCATAATAAACCTTCACTCCTGATGCAACATGCTGTATCCATTTGTTTGCAGCTATGCCTTGGTAAGGAAGCACCTCCCCATGATCGGTATCGGTGGTAAGCACAAATACTTCATACGCTTGCTGCAAAGCCACACACATATTTACGCAGGACTGTATAGGGCCACCTGCCTTATAGCCTGGCGAAAACCATTCAATTAATATCAGTATTTTTTTTTTACTCTTCAATCTCCGTTTTACTATTTAGCCTCTTTGGATTCATCTTTTTTTGCGACCGGTCAAATAAATAAATCATAAAAAAGATTGTACCATAAGCAACAATGTTAAACCAGGTATGATTGTCTAAATTTAATAAAGATGGCCAATGCTTGTTTACTGAAATCAGCATTAAAGATAAACGGAATACATTCAGCAAAAAGATAACCAACACCCCTCCCATGATCCATTTAAGCATGCTGCGAAACGCCATTTTATTGGCAATAATAAAAGCTATCCAAAAAGAAAGCAAGCCATAGCCGAGGCAACTATATACCACCTGTACCCCTCTGCCATTTACCATTCTAATGGTATAACTATCTTTAAGATAAACATCAAAACCAAGCATACTAAGTAACCCTTTGGAAGTATGTAGCAACAAATACCTTAATCCCGAAATATAATCCAGGTACTTATCTGCAAAAGCAAGATAATAGCCGCCGGGTGTTGTAATACTAATCATTGCCTTTGTGCCGTAATAAAGTATGCAAAAGGTTAGGAAGAATTTGAGTAGGTACGAAAGGAAAGGTTTTTCTTTCATAAAGGATATAGAAGGGTATTATGAATGCAGAATATTCGTGGATACTTCTTTTACAGGCGCTTTTGACAAATATCGAATGAGCCAGGGAAAGAAGAATTTGATTAAAAGAAAAAAAGTAAGGACTGTTGCAAATAAGCGACCCAAAATATAGGTACTATCCAGTTCAAGTGCATTAAATTCCATAAAAAAAGCGCATGCAGCGCAATAATTAAATACCAGGTTTTTTGAGGCTCCCTTTAGAATGTACATATAGATTTTACCATATAAAATACCAATTATTAATAAAATAAACATCATACCATATAAGCCCAAATCAATAAAGCAATCTGCAAAATACCCCAGGCTAAAAGATACCCCCTGCTCTTTTCCCGAATAACGAAGACCTGTGTATTTTCTTACTTTTGCTGTCGCATCATATATTGGTTTATCGGGGTTTAAAAACCTCGGTGTAGTTGCATAACTAAGGCTGGTTAACCAGTTGTCTCCATTTTCAAAGGGAAGTACGGAAGGCATCCTGTCAATCGTTTTGGCAAAGTGGTAAGTGTACTGTAACCTGTCTAACATTTGTACCACGCTGCCATTTAATTTTTCATCATCTACTCTCGTGGACAAATCATATAATTTATTCAACGCAGCATCCGATTCTACGCCAACTACCTGATCTGTACTACCGGAATTAAGAAAGGATCGGTATTCACCTTTAACATTCGTCCAGATTAAACCAAAAAAGCCTAAAGCAACGCCAATTACAATCACAAAAAATACCTGTTTAAAATTCAATCTGTCAACCAGCGTGATTATTAATACTGCCAGGTAAAAAATCACCGTTTTAAAATCTGAAAAAAAGCTTAAAAAACCAGATACGAACTCCAATACAACAAAAAGGTAAAATATTTTTTTATTCTCATCTTTTAAAAAACATTGAAAGCCAAACAACAGGAATAACAGCCACTTAATTTTTACCAGGCTAAAAATAATTTGAGTGAGGCCACTGAATAAAAAGGCTGAAAGGCCCAAAGAAGAAGCTGCAAAATAGGCTACAATATAGGCATACATCACCTTCTCCGAAGATAACTTATCTACATATGTCTTTAAACTAACCCGGGTTTGAGCGGGCAGCTTATTTTGAAAATAAAGAATGGGAGCCATCAGAAAAATCAGGCCAATGGTACAGGCGATGATAGCTGTTGCCGAGGAAAGTGAGCGGTAATTAATATCCTTCTCTAAATAATTGGCTAACCATACGCCTGCAGTGATATTTATAAAATGTTGTACCGCTATTAAGGAAAAAACTGCCGGTTTAAACGGCTGGGTTAAATTATAAAGAATGATAAATAAAACTGCTAACGTAGCAAACAGGTAAATACCATTGTTATAAAGCAACATGCTCATTAATATAACAATCAACAAAAACTTTGACTGCTCATCAATTTTTATATGCGTCATTAATTTTTCGAAGTTTTATTAAGCCGTTCAAAAAAATGAATAGCATGATTATTTCTCCTAAACAGGCAGTTATATTTAGTAACAACATCATAAGGCCGATCCCGTTTCTTTGTCAACATAAGCTGTCTTTTTAAAAAAGATTTTGTTTTTTACGTAATAAAAACTAAGAAGAATTACATTATCAAATTGGTGTAAACTGGATAAAAAGGCCCATCCTGTTTTGAACCTGCCATTGATAAATTCTTTTAACATTAAGGTATAGTAAAACAATAATTTGTTATTGCGTAATAGTTTCCACCCTTGCTTTTTTTGAACTTCGTTTACATACGACAACAGTATCTGATATACCTGGATATCTTCTTTTAAATGATAAATGAAATATTTTTCCTGGCTGCTCAACTGTTCTTTATGATTTCTTAACTGTACCAAGGGTTTATTAATAAACCCTACCGGGTAACCCTTCGCAAGCCTCACCCACATTTCAAAATCAGCACTAATTTTCATTTGTTCATTAAATAAGCCTGTCTTATCCAGTGCGGATTTATTTATGGCCACATTGGCGATATTACCTGCAATGGATCCGGTAAAAAAAGCAATTCGGGCATGGAGGACAGAAGAGACAATTTCCGGGGTATCATCCTGCTGCTGAATATTTAAATTATTTCCCGAAGCATCAATATAATCCCTGCCAGTATAGCTAAAACCTATTTGAGGGTGTTGACGATGAAAGGCAACTATTGCCCCAATACAGTTCGGATACATCACATCATCCTGCGACCATAGTTTTATAATACCTGCCTTACTTTTTTTTATAAGAAAATTAAGGTTGTAAAACAAGCCCCTGTTTTGTTCGTTTCTAACAAGACTCACTCTTTCATCGTTCAATGATTGCAGCCATTCCCAACTTCCGTCTGTGGAGCAATCATCCAGTACCAGGAATTCAAAATCAGTAAAATCCTGCCTCAGGATGGAATCAACAGATTGAGGTAAATATTTTATCCCGTTATAAACAGGAAGAATTATGGAAACTACGGGCATGTACTATTTTGATTAAACCAACTACTATATTTTGTGCATCATAAAATCTTCGATAGCATTGGCAATATGGTCAAATGTAAAGGCTTGTATCTTTAACAGAGACCTCCTTCCCATATCTGCTAACAGTTGCCTGTCATTCAAAGCTGAATGAACTAACTCAATGAAAGGAGTAATGCTTTTTAAATCCAGTACCAGCCCATTCACCCCATCTTCAATCAGGTCAATAGCTCCCCCGGTTTTATCGGAAGCAATTACCGCCCTTCCCGATGCCATTGCTTCATTGAGGGCTAGTCCCCAGGTTTCGCCAGTCCCTGTTGAGGGTAATACGAAAAAATCTCCCACCCGGTAAATGATGGGCATCTGCCGCTGGTTTTGAAAATCTATTAATAAAATACGGCTATCTTTTTTTGCCGCTGATTGTAAAGCAGGCTGCAAAACGCCACTACCTGCAAATAATATTTTTAACCTTGTATCGCTGATCTTGCTTAAGAGATCGACTAAAAAAAAAGGATTTTTTTTTGCCTCCAACTTTCCGGCAAACAATAATACCAGGTCACCTGATTGTATGCCTAGTTTTTTTCTGATTTGAATAGCTTCCTGTTCAAACTGATTAGCGGCGCCGGCAAATCTTTCATTATCTACAGCATGAGGCGCATAAATCATCTGAGCAGATTTTAACCCATGGGTCAAAAAATAGTTTCGATTGTTTTCTCCTACATAAAAAGCAAAATCTATATGGCTATATATCCATTTTAAAAATAACCTCCGCAACGATTGTTTTATACCAGCTTTCTCGTCAAGTAAGGTAGAGTCTCCCCTGAACAAAACCGGTATTTTGTTAGAAAAATAACGAATGCACTTTAAATGACTTTGGAAACTCCAGCCGAACACCAGTACCGCATCTGCCTTCCAACCTTCGATTTCTTTATGAAGCGAAGGATTGATGATCCCTTTAAAATGATGCGTGCCGGGATCGGGAGAAATATTTTGTACAAAGCTAAAATCATAACCTTCCAGTAATGGAATATCCCATTGAATGGACTTGCCAAATCCGGGGTCAAATTTATTTTCCATTACCCCTTTTCCCCAGGTATAAAAAACTTTTATTTTGACATTCCCTCTTTGCGTCAATAACTTAAAAAGAGGGGCATTATATTGAATGGGATGAGAGGTAACAATGGCTAATCTATTCATCGGCTTATTCAAATTCTTTCTGAAAAAACCAGGATAGGGTTAGCAGTTTCAAGCCGTTCCTTTACAAAATGGATGTCCCTCAAATAAATGGTATTTAGATTTCCAAAAGCTTCTGCCCTTTTTAGCTGCCTTGTAAAAGGTGCATACTGGTAACAGTAGAACCCAAACGATAATAATTGTTGATGGATATTATTTTCATCATAGCCATACCTTCCGCCACTGCCATTTAATTCAATGATTATTGCTTTTAAAGCCGCATTGTTAAGCACACTTTCGGCTCCATTGATTACTTCCTGTTCAAATCCCTCAACGTCAATCTTTAACAACGAAGGGCTTTGTCGATCTGCCAGCAATAGATCAAGCGGTTCACAGGAAACGCTGATTAATTCTTCGTCCTCCCCAACTGACTTGCGCATTACAACATGATTTACAACGTCGAGGTTTTTTGTAAATGATAAAGTAGTTCTTTGAGATCCTATGCCGATATTCAATGCTTTTACTTTATTAAATAGATTATTGATAGCAATGTTTTTTTTTAGCAATTCAAAAGTTTGTGGTACAGGCTCTATCGAAATACAATCAGCCCCTGCTACACCTGCAGCAAGCACTGTATAGCTGCCTATATTGGCACCTATATCAATAAACAAATCGCCGGGTCTAAGGAAATGAAGCAGAAAGCACATGTCTTCAAAATCATGCAACCCGGTATAAATATTTCCTGTAGCACCTGTCATCCCCTTTTGCACCCACAATTTTGTATCGCTGATAAACGGATACCCAACTGGATGAGGATTTATTTTTTGAGAAATCTGCCATTTTAAAAAACGAACAACAGCCCTTAGCCGGTGCTTTTTAGCAAGCTGGTGGTTGTTTATAAATTTTAAAGTTTGGAAAAAACTCATATAGTTAAAAGGAGGTATTCATTTTCTGTTCTACTCCCATCTGCAGCTTTTTTTATTTAACAACCTGGTTTAGTAATTCCGCTAATTGCATGGTAACATTACGTGCGGAATAGGTTTCAAATATTTCTTTATCAATGCTGGCAGCTTCAAAATTTTTAATCCATTCAGTAAATGCTGCGGTTATTGGGGCAAAATTATTTTCTATCCTGGCAAGATCGTCTGCTCCATCAAATTCCAGCACCATGCCGCCTCCAGATTTCTTTAAAACCGTTACTGCTGTGCTCTGCTTATGCATTACTGCTAATATGGGTTTACCTGATAATACTCCCTGGTAAACTTTTGATGGAGTATAATGAGGCTCTGTACTGCCCAAAATAAATACCCCATCAGCCGTATTCAAATGCACCAATACATCCAAATATGGAATGCGCTTAGGATATTCAAAAACGATTGTTTGCCATAAGCCATATTGCTCGGCTAATGGCCTGATATTATAGGCATCCGGATCGTTAGCGGTTTTACCCGTACCTATAAAATGAAATTCCAAATTGCTAAAGATGCCTGGATGCGCTTGTATACTCTTAAAGATGGCTTCCAACGGAGCAAAAGCCTTTGGTAACATGGCTCCGGCATATACCAAAACAATTTTATTGGTTTTTTTAAACAGGTAAGGTTTTAAATCAAGTTGCTTCAGCAAATCATGATCTCCCTGCTCTCCACCATAAGGCATTGCACCAGCAACTGCCTGGGTTTTTAAATGTGGGTTGCGTTCCAGCACGTCTTGATAATAACCTGCCGCAACTCCGGTAATCAGTACAGCATTTTTTACAGCAACAGGCTCCAGCAGTGCCGCCAGTTTAGTGCTAAACCAATGGCGGGAAAATATTTTATCAGACCCCGGAAATTCATGAACCCAAGGGTCAATATAATCAATCCCATATTTTACCCCTGTTGATTGGTGCAACCATCTTCCCAGTAATGCACAATAAAAGGATGGAATGGGGATGTATAAAAAATCAATCTTTTCATTTTTAATGAGCTGTTTTGCTTTTTTATATAATTGAAAAAAAGCCCTCAACCCAAGATCACCAAAAAAACGTAATGGAGTAGTGGAAAAAGCAGTTGTCTTTTCAATTCGCAAGCCAGGTGACAATAACTTTTCAAGTTCATGGTCAAGGGATTCCTCGTAATATTTTTCATGTACAGTTAATACAATTGGGTTCCAACCGAAAGATGGTAAATGCTGTGCAAATAATCTTGCACGATGCACCCCCGCCAGGTTGGATGGGGGGAAATGAGGATATAGGATTAAAATATTTTTAATAAAAAAGAGACTAACTGTTTAACAATAAGTTTTTATTCATGGCTTAAAAAATCTTTAAATGAGGACCGGTACATTTTTTTTAATAAAAAATCTAAATACTTAATGATTCTGACCTTTCTTTTTTTCAAATACCCAAAAGGTATTTTTTACTAATACATATCTTCAAAAAAATTCAGGATTTCACCACCTGCCATTTTAGCAACATAGGCAATCCGAATACTTCCAGCCCAATGAATCAACCCGACTTCATTTTTTTTTCAATCTCATCCGCCAAAGAAAAATTTATAGAATTAATTCTCTTGCTCCATATCATAAATTTTTCTTTCCCTAACTTTAATTTCCACTCCACTTATTGTGATGGAAGCAAATATATCGATTGATCTACCAAGGAAATAGCATTTTGTTTTGCCAAAAAGGGTATTTCCCTGCATTGAAAATATGTTCAATACATTCACATCAATTGAACCAACTGTTTAAAAGATTTGACCTGCATTAAAAAAATATCCGGGATACTTATAAGATGGATAAGCATTTTGAATTGCGTCTATACCGAAATAGGTTTTGGTTAATCATTCCTTATTGCTTAAATTATTTTCATCAATGCTGACCACGAAATCATTTGACGCAATAGAGGGTAATAGTTTTTCCAGAAACGAGCCAATGAATACAATATCTACATCTAGCATTAATACTTTTTTGTCCTTTTGCAATTGGTAGAGATAGTAGAATTTTGCATCACTTCATCCCATTTTATTAATTTCCAAATCAACTACCTAAACCTTAAAATACCTTTAGAGTTCCTCTGTATTAAAAATACCGGTACCGGGGTCCTTAATCAATTTAATTCAAATATCAGGATAATAATACTGGATACTTGCAATACATATTTCTGCCAAAAAAATATTCTTTCTGTTATATCAAACAACAATGGTTAAATCATTTAACTCCACTAGCAGTTAAATTTTTTACCATTGATAGTAATTGTTCACTTTCCCTTTCCCAATTGAAAGTAGATTTTGCCAGTGTAAGTGCATTTTTTTTATATTCTTCCAATAGTGTACGATCGTAAAAAAGGGTTTTTATTTTATTGGCCAGATCCCCTGCGTCATTGTATTTATAAAGAAATCCAATATGTTGGTTGGTAGTAATAAATTCTTTCTGGGCGGAAGTATCAGACGCAAGTATACAATTGCCTGAAGCCAGGTAGGTAAATATTTTGTTGGTAAGACAGATATCCCGGTTTTCGCAATAAGGTATTTCGGCAGCAAGTCCTATATCAAATTTTGAGGCTATTTTAAACACCTCTTCAGGATTTACGGGTTTCAAAAAAAATATTTTGTCCCGCTGTCTGGATCGCAAAAGCAGTTGTTCGATGTAGGCCGGATAACGGATATTACCCAGCAATGTTAATGAAATATCTTCAGTTAAGAGATTCAATGCATCAATCATTATTTCTAAACCTCTGTTTGGACCTATATTCTGCGAAAACCAAAATAATTTCAATTTTTTATCGTTGCTGTCAACCATTGGCTGCAGGTAATTCTTCGCAAACACGTTTAACAATGTAATCACCTTTTTACGTGGGAATAAGTTTTCATAGGCCCTCGAAATCAAAGGACTCGACGTTGTTATCACATTAACTTTGGGTAATAATCTTGTTTCCATTTTTATTACATCCATAACCTGTTCCGGATAATAGGGTTCTTCGCCCCGATGAAAATCTTCCGCATCAAAAATAATTGGTACCCTGCGTTTTTCAGCAGCTTTTATTGCCGCCGGCAATGCCCCGAGATAATGAGCTATGAAAAGATCAGCCTTATATTTTGGGGCGTGTAACCGCAAATAAAGTGCAGAACGCACAATGTTAATTTCCTTAAAATATGCTAAAGGAATCAGGCGGGATACCTTACCTATAATTTTAAACAATAACCTTGAAAAAAAGTAATCAATCTTTTTATTATAGGGATTACCTCCTATCAATACAAAATCATGCTTCGCCAACTGACCAGTATTGAATTTTTCTTCATCAATCAGGTACGACCATTCGGCAGAATAAGTGTACAATACTGTTACCCGGAATCCATTTAACTTTAATATTTGATATTCTTTTAATACTCTGGGATTTGCAGCTGGTTGCCCGGTAGTAATAATTACTATTTTTTTTTCGGGGGCACACACAAGATCAAGATATTGCCGGCTGATTACCGATACGTCAAACCTTTTTTCCGCAGAATGCCTGCATTGCTTTCTGTCGATACTTGCTATATTATTTACAGCAATCACCATTTCGTCTAAACCAATCACTTTACTCCCGGTTATTCCCTCCTCTACCACTTCATTTACTGATCCCCTGTTAAAAGCTATTACAGGTGTACCACATGCCATTGCTTCTATCATTACAATCCCAAACGGCTCATTCCATTCAATTGGGAAAAGC
>JANPNY010000325.1:0-1758 GCA_031427745.1 Chitinophagaceae bacterium
GAGTTGCTTTCTGTGTTTTTCCAGTTGATTTTATGAATCTTTCACTTTCTATTTTCACAATAGATTGTAATGAATTCCATTTAGTTGGATTTAGTAAGTGACTCAAATCATCCATCACAGTACACGTCCTTTTTTCGACCCTTCCGCTACCAACTTCCTCAGTTATATAAATTTTTGACTTGTCTTTTAATGGCATCAAAAAAGCACTTTCAATATCTTGATATAATTCTTTTTGGTTTTCTTTTACCGCTAAAATATAAGCTGCCTTTTGTTCAATAATACCTTTTGCTATATCTGTTTGACAACCCATTGCATCTATGGTTACAATAGCATTTTCAAGGTCTAACACTTTTAAAAGCTCAGGGATTGCCGTAATTTCATTAGATTTCTCTGCCGTTTTTATTTGACCTAAAAAGATTTCGTTTTCAGTAGAAAAAGCACTTACCAAATGAATAGCAGACTTCAATCCTGATTGTTTAGAACCTCGAACTGTTTTTCCATCAATTGCCACAACTCCTTTATAATCGTTAGATATTGATTTAATCCAAGACACAAAATGTTCTTCAAAAAAAGCGGGTTTTAGTAAAGAGAAAAAACGATTAAACGTGTCGTGAGAAGGAATTCCGTTTTCTAATTCTAAAATAGTTTCCAAAAACTCACGCTTAACGATGCCGTAATCTTCAATTTCTTCCCAAGTTTCTGCTCCACATATTACGGCAAGTATGGTAATGAAAACAATATTTTCTGAAGGATATAATTTTTTTCTGTTCAATCTAAAGTCTGGAATAGTTTGAGCAAATATAAATAATTTGTTTTTTAATTTCATATTAAATATCTGATTATCAGATAAATATACAAATTTTAATTCATTAAAACAAATGTAATTTACTGTATTTCAGATAATTATAAACAAATAAATCATTTTGAAATTTATTGGTTTTTAATGCGTTTGACCTGCAAAACGGTTCCAAATATACTATATTAGAAGAAATAATACTAAATTGCCTAAAAAATAAAGTACTTTTAGTTACCATTAGCCAATTATAAATATGGATTCAGGAAATATTACGGTTTCTATTAAACATCGAATAGCGACAGTCAGCTTTTATCATCCTACAAGTAATTCAATGCCATCCAATTTATTACATCAGTTAACGGATGTATTTAATCAATTAGATGGCAATAATGAGGTAAATTGCATCATCTTAAAAAGCCAAAACAATTCAACTTTTTGTGCTGGAGCATCTTTTGATGAATTAATATCCATCAACAATGAAGCTGAGGGATTAGCATTTTTTAGCGGATTTGCTAATGTGATAAATGCGATGCGAAAATGTTCAAAACTAATTATTGGTCGCGCACAAGGAAAAGCAGTTGGTGGCGGTGTCGGAATTTTATCAGCAACTGATTATTGTTTTGCAACAGATCAAGCCGCTATTAAATTATCAGAATTTACAATTGGAATTGGCCCTTTTGTTATTGCGCCCGTTGTAGAACGCAAAATGGGAATTGCCGCTTTAAGTGAGTTAACTATTAATGCAACCCAATGGAAAAATGCTTATTGGGCTAAGGAGAAAGGCTTATACGCAAATGTTTTTGATTCGATTGATGAAATGGATAAAGAGATAGAAATACTTTCTTTAAAATTAGCAAATTATAATCCGGAAGCATTAAATCAAATGAAACGTGTTTTATGGAACGGAACCGATCATTGGGACAGTCTATTAAATGAAAGGGCCGCAATTAGCGGGAAATTAG
>JANPNY010000326.1:0-2031 GCA_031427745.1 Chitinophagaceae bacterium
AAATAGCAGACAAAATATTTCAACACTTCTTTACCACAAAGCCAACAGGCCAGGGAACAGGATTAGGTTTATCATTGAGCTATGATATTATAAAATCACATGGTGGTGAAATAAAAGTGGAAACCAAAGAAGGAGAAGGAACTGAATTTATAATTCAATTGCCAAATGTCTGAATCACGGATTAATTTAATTAAAAGATTGCACGGATAAGTAAACAAAAGAAATCAGTGAAATCCATAAATCCATTTAAATCCGTGATTCAGACAAGCTATGAAATTGCATAGGCACATGGAGGAAAATTGAAAGTAAAAACAAAAGAAGAAAAAGGAAGTATATTCATCATAACATTACCAACTTAAATTGTATGAAAGCAAAATCAATCAAAGGAATTTCAATAGAAGAAATTCAATCAGCACTACAACAAAGCATGTCCGATGGTTTCAAACCAACATTGGCCATTGCCTTAGTGTCCATCAAGCAAGACCGCAATGCTATCTGCAAAGTATTAGACGATGCAGGCATCACCATTTTCGGAGCCACTACCAATGGTGGTTTTATTGATGATGAAATAGAACTGGGTTCTGCGGCCATCATGTTGTTAGATATAAACCCCGATTATTTTACTATTCTTTTTGACGAATACCCCGATAAAAACTATCGGGAAGTAGCCACAAGCATGGCCACCAAAACACTGGAGCGGTTTGCACATCCTGCATTTCTTATTGCCGGCAGCAATATGGCTACGGATGCAGAGCAATTGCTTTTTGGTTTCGAAGATGTAATTGGTAAAAATGTAAACATACACGGTTGCATGGCGGGAGATGATTTCACTTTTAAAGAGCAATTTGTTTTTACCAATAATAATGAAACTAACGGGGGCATCGTAATGCTGGCTTTTGATGAAAATAAAATTAAACTAAGAGGCCGGGCCATCTGCGGCTGGAAAGCAGTGGGTACGGTAAAAACAGTTACAAAAAGCGAAGGCAATCATGTATATACAGTGGATGATATACCGGTGCTGGACCTTACAGCAAAATATGGGGGGTTGACTATAACAGCAGATGGGGGCTTTTCTATAGAAGTGGCTTCACAATTTCCCTTGCAATTACAAAGAGAAACCGGCGACCCGGTGATGCGGCCGGGTCTGATGATAGATTGGAATGACCATTCTTTTTATTGTAGTGGTGCTGTGCCGCAGGGTTCTAAAGTTCGTTTTTCATTACCACCCGATTTTGATGTAATAGAAAAAGTAATTGAAGGCTGCGAAGATTTGAAAGCAACCGAAATACCCGAAGCAGAAGCGTTGATAATATTCAGTTGTGCGGGGCGGTTTGTTTCGTTAGGGCCACTTATCAACGAAGAAATAAAAGGCATGAGCAAAGTGTGGGATGTACCGATGGTCGGCATGTTCAGCAATGCAGAACTGGCAAGGGCTACCGGTGGAAATTTGGAAATGCACAACTTAACAGCCTGTTGTGTGGCTATAAAAGAAAAATAAATTTTTAAACCCGCTTCTCTTTACCACAGAGAACAAGAGAAGCTGAGATTTTGCAGAGTAAATCTGCGTAACCTCTTTTAACTCCTGTTCTCAGCGTAGAAAATATGAACCAGCATCTGCAAAATATATTAACCATTCTTCAGCAAGACGAAAGTATATCGGCTGAACAAAAAACTGCAATTACAAAATCATTGAAAGACGCCGATAAAGAACTGGTGATAACTGCTTTTAAACTGGAGCGAACAGAAAAAGTAAAACACACCACAGGTATTCTTTTAGAAGAAACCATACAAGAACTGGAGCAAAAAAGAAAAGCGGTAGAACTACAAAACCGTGAGTTAGAAATAGAATCTGCTTTAGAAAAAGTGAGAAGCCGTTCGATGGGCATGCAAAAAAGTGATGAGCTGAAAGAAGTGATAAATATTGTTTATCAGCAACTCACTCATTTAAAAATTAACCTGGACCACGCAGGTTTTGTAGTTGACTATACACCGTTTGGCGACTGGCATTTTTGGATAGCTGATGAGCAAGTC
>JANPNY010000327.1:0-5895 GCA_031427745.1 Chitinophagaceae bacterium
GAAGACATTCCGCAAGACGATGGCGCTCTTAATAAATTGACGAAGGAAGTAGTTTATGCAGTGGACAGTTCCGGCAACTATACTACCGAACTAAGCACTGGCTGGGCAGTTAAAACTACCGCACTCGATCTGGCATGGGAAGACATAGAACAAAGAATTGAAAATGCCAGGCAAAAAGTGCTTAACAATGAAGCAAGCCCTATCTTATTTTTTATTGAACTGAGGTTAATGGATATTGGTATCGTTTCGGCTTATACCGGGTTTTGGAAATGGACTATTAAACAACATTTAAAACCTGCTGCCTTTAAAAAGTTATCTGAAAAAAAATTAAACAAATACGCTGAAGCATTTAATATAAGTGTAGAAGAATTAAAAACCATGACAGTGCATGAAGCATGAATTTAAACATTTGCAGGCCGCCCATTGCGAAAATGGAGTAACCACCAATTTATTGCGAACAATTGGCGTAGATAAAATCACTGAGCCCCTTGCCTTCGGTATAGGATCTGGTTTGTTTTTTGTGTATGTGCCGTTTCTTAAAATAAACAAGGGGCCTGCCATTGCTTTTCGTACCATGCCGGGTCTTATATTTAAAAGAACCTGCAATGCACTTGATATTCCGGTTGTAAGAAAAAAATTCAGCTCCAAAGAATCAGCAGAAAAATATTTACAGGAATGTTTGCAATCTGGTCAGCCGGTGGGTTGCCAGGTGGGTGTTTATTACCTCACGTATTTTCCAAAAGAATACCGCTTTCATTTTAATGCGCATAATATCATTGTATACGGAAAAGATGATGACAGATACCTGATCAGCGATCCCGTTATGGAAGGCGTAACTTCTTTATCTTCTTACGAACTGGAAAGAGTACGGTTTGCAAAAGGAGCACTGGCACCAAGGGGTCAAATTTACTACCCTAAGGAAAATAAAATTGTAACAGACCTGCAGATACGGAAAGCCATTGAAACAGGTATCAAAAGAAATGTGAACCACATGATCAGGATTCCTGGCAGTATTGCCGGAGTAAAAGGCATCGCCACTGCCGGAAAAAAAATAAAAAAATGGAAGGATAGATTAGGTCAGCAAACGGCGGGTTTATACCTCGCCCAACTGGTGCGTATGCAGGAAGAAATAGGAACAGGCGGCGGTGGGTTCAGGTATATTTATGCAGCGTTTCTGCAACAGGCACATGGCTTTTATGCCAACGATACTTTATTGGAAGTATCAAAAACTTTTACCCAGGCCGGTGATATGTGGCGCAATGCTGCCGTGCAGGCAGCAGGTATTTACAAAGGAAGAATTGGCAGCCAGGCAGATTTTGATGTGATGGGTGACTACCTGATAGAAATTGCGGAGGTAGAAAAAAATGCATTTCAAACACTCTCCAAAATAAAATGGAATTCATGAGTAATGTTGCAGTAAGCATACAAAATCTTGAATTCAAATATTCCGGTCAGATAAATACCTGCTTAAACAATATAAGCCTGGAAGTGGTAGCAGGAGAACGTTTTGGCTTATTTGGCCCCAATGGCGCAGGTAAAACTACCTTAATGAATTGCATGACCGGCCTGCTCAATTATCAGCAGGGAAGCATCCGGCTTTTTGGCAATGAGGTAACAAACAACAGAAAAATAATCAACAATCTTTTTGGATTTATACCACAGGATTTTTCTTTTTACCAGGAACTAAGTCCGGTAGAAAACCTAAACTTTTTTGGCGCATGGTCGGGAATGGATAAAGCAGCCATCAAAAAAAAAACGGGAGAATTACTGGAAATACTGGGCCTTGCAGATGTACGCAACAAACCCGTCGAAAAATTTTCCGGCGGCATGAAGCGCCTGGTAAACCTTGCCATTGGTGTAATGAATACGCCACGGATATTATTTTTAGATGAACCCACCGTAGGCGTAGATGTGCATACCCGGCAGGCCATCATCAGTTATTTAAAACAATTGAACAATAACGGTACCACACTTATTTATACTTCTCACCAGTTAAACGAAGCAGAAGATCTTTGCAATAAGATTGCTATGATTGACGATGGAAAAATTATAGTAAATGATTCTTTAAGTCAGTTACTTACAGACTACAACGAAGAAGGATTGGAAGGATTGTTTATACATTTAACCGGTAAAAAGTACAGGGATAGCTGATGTATAAACTTTGGGCTACCATATTAAAAGACCTGCAAATACTTACCCGTGACAGGGTTGGGCTGATAGTGATGTTTGTAATGCCCATAGTGTTGGCCGTTGTAATAACAGCTACACAAAACAGCACCTTTGAACTGGTTAATAAAAATAAAGTGCCGCTGCTGTTGTGCAATAAAGATACCGGCGATGCCAGCAGGCAACTGGTAACCGCTATTGAAAAAGTAGGCATGTTTGAGGTAAAAAAAGTAACAGCCGGCGAAACAGAAAAGCAACTATCAGACAGGATGCATGAAAAAGATGCATTGGTCGCTATCATCATTCCTCCGGATTTTTCAGCAAGAGTAGATACAAAAGCAAAAGCCACCGCAACAAAAGCACTCAATTATTTAGGGTTGCAAACAGATACCGTAAAATTAAATAATGACAGTGTGCAACCTATCACGCTGTTATATCATCCGGTGTTGCAATCATCCTTCCGGCAGTCGATACAGGGTGCTTTGCGGAGTACTTTACAAATGGTGCAAAGCAAGCAGGTTTTAAAAAGCATCTACTTTTCTTTAAATGAAACAGAATTGCCCCCCGCTTTAGAAAGTGAAATAATCAATAACCAGGTTGCTATTAATGAAGTGCCCATTTCAAGAGATGGAAGCAAAACCATTCCCAATGCCACGCAACACAATATTCCTGCATGGACGATTTTTGCTATGTTTTTTGTAGTGATCTCTTTAGGGAGCAATGTGGTGAGAGAAAAACTGAACGGAAGTTTTATCCGCTTGAAAACCTTACCAACCAATTATTTGCTTGCGCTGTTTTCTAAACAAATTACTTACCTGTTTGTAACGCTATTACAAGCTTGTGTAATTTTCGCAATCGGCATTTGGTTGTTTCCATTAATGGGATTGCCCAAATTGAATTTACCTGCAGACTTTGCGGGGCTATTCATTGTATCTTTTATTTGTGGCTGGTGTGCGGTAAGCTTTGCTGTTTGTGTAGGTGTATTTGCAAAAACCCAGGAGCAGGCAAACGGAATAGGCGCAGTATCCATTGTATTGATGGCGGCTATAGGAGGTTTATTAGTACCAAGTTTTGCAATGCCGGAATCTTTTCAACAGGTAATAAAATTATCTCCTTTACACTGGTGTCTAGAGGCTTTTTATGGGTTATTTTTGGAAGGTGGCAAACTGAAAGATATTCTGATTAGTATTTTGCCCTTATTGGCCATTACTATATTAATTCAGTTAATTGCATTATATGGTTTAAAAAGAAAAAACCTGATCTGAAAAATTTGTTATGGGAAGCACTCAATTTAAAACACAATTAAAAAAACAAATAGTAGAATTTTTAAACCTGCTATCTGTAAATCCTGAAGATATTAAAGATGATGAACCCTTGTTTGGAGAGGGTTTGGGACTGGATTCTATTGACTCCATTGAACTGATCGTATTGCTTAACCGTGAATATGGTATTGTAATTGAAGACCCAAAAGAAGGCAGAAAGATATTGGTGGATATAAATACCATGGCTGACTATATTGAAAAGAACCGAACAAAATAAACTCATATTTTTTTGAACAAAATTGTCGTTACTGGTTTAGGTGTAATAAGTGCCATTGGTAATTCTGTTGCAGAAAACCGTGTATCACTTATGAAAGGTAAATGTGGTATAGATACCTTACAAATGTTTCCTTCAAAATTTTCCGGTTTACTTCCTGTTGGTGAAATAAAAATCAGTAATGAAACACTAAAAGAAAAATTAAATGCCCACAGTCCGGGCGTTACCCGAACAACTTTGCTGGCGCTGCATGCCATTAAAGAAGCGCTTGCTGATAGCGGTTTAAGCAATGCCGCAATTTCATCTTCAGACACAGCCCTTATTGGTGCAAGTACGGTTGGCGGTATGTGCTTAACAGATGAAATGTACATGGATGCGCAAAAAGATACGCCAGGTTCCGAATATCTTTCTGCGTATGATATAGGTGCTACCAATATTTACCTGCAAAATTATTTTTCTATTGGCGGCCCGGTAAATACAATCAATACCGCCTGCTCATCTTCTGCCAATGCAATCATGTATGGCGCCCGGCTTATCAGGAGCGGCAGGGCCCGCAGGGCCATTGTAGGCGGCTTTGACAGCCTTGCAAAATTTACCCTCAACGGTTTTAATGCATTACATATTTTATCAACTGAGTGTTGTGCCCCTTTTGATGAAGACCGCAAGGGATTGAACCTGGGAGAAGGTGCAGCATTTCTTGTGTTGGAAAAAGAAGAAGACGCTGACCACAAAAAAATATATGCATCATTGAGTGGTTATTCAAATTCCAATGATGCTTTTCATGCTTCTTCGCTTTCTAATAATGGAGATGGTCCTTATAAAGCAATGAAGGATGCTCTGGCATCAGCAAAATTGAATCCATCACAAATTGATTTCATAAATGCACATGGCACCGGCACAGAAAATAATGATTTGGTAGAAAGTATTGCGATGATTCGTTTGTTTGAAAAAGTCCCTGCTTTTGCATCCACCAAAGCTAGTAACGGGCATACATTGGGTGCTGCCGGTGCAATTGAAGCACTGTATTGTATTTTAAATTTGACGGAGCAGGAATTGTATCCCGGCCTTCATTTTAAAAATCCCATAGCAACTACCGGATTGGTGCCTTTTCAATTGTATAAAAAAACTTCCTTAACGCATATCATGTCAAACTCATTTGGTTTTGGCGGCAATTGTTCTTCATTGATTTTTTCTAAAGCCTGATACCATGGTTTATATACATCAAATATCCTGTATATCGCCTCAGCAAACATTCTTTGATGTTGATATCAATAAATTGCATGAAGCTGCAGACAGGAAGTTGCTGGCAATTGAACCGAGCTATGATGGTATTGCACCGGGTGTTTTGCGAAGGATGGGTAAGGCAGTAAGAATGGGAGTCGGCGCCGCAATGCCACTGCTTCAAAATAATGCTGCACCCGATGGTATTATTATTGCAACGGTTAATGGAGGAAAAGAAGATTGTGTAAAATTCATGAATCAGATCATTGACTATAATGAAGGCTTACTAACGCCCATAAATTTTGTACAGAGCACGCCCAATGCTATTGCTGCACAAATAGGATTGCTTACAAAAAACCATGGTTATAATATCACCCATTCGCAACTTGGGCTTGCATTTGAATATGCTATGATAGATGCAGGCATGATGATAAATGAAAACCCTTTTAGCAGTTACCTGCTTGGTGCCGTGGATGCCATCTCTTTCTTTAATTATAATTTTGAAGAAAAAAATGGCTGCCATAAAAAGGAAATCATTTCAAACAAAGATTTATATACAACCAATTCTTCCGGTTATATTGCAGGCGAAGCCGCCACCATGTTTTTAGTAAATGGAAATGAAATGGGTGCTGTTGCAAAAGTACTTGCCGTGGAGACTTTGCATACCATAGATGAATTCATCATGCAAGAAAAACTATCCGGATTTATAAAAAAACATTTACCTGCCGGTGAAAAAATTGATGTATTACTTACTGGTGAAAATGGAGACAACCGGTTATTAAAATATTATTCCTGCTGCGAATCATTAATGGACAATGACGTTACTATAGCCAGGTTTAAACACATGAGTGGTGAATATCCTACAGCTACTTCCATGGGGTTATGGCTTTGTTGCGACATACTTCAAAAACAAACTATCCCGGAGCACATGATTAAAAAAACTGCTGCTAAAACAGGATATAAAAATGTACT
>JANPNY010000328.1:0-2608 GCA_031427745.1 Chitinophagaceae bacterium
GTGCAGGCATTGATATAAGATGGAGAAAGAAAGCACTGAGCTATTTAAAAGAATTACATCCTCAAAAAATATTAGATGTAGCTACCGGCACAGCAGATGTGGCAATAATGGCAACGACCAGCTTACATCCTGAAAAAATAATTGGTATCGATATCAGTGATGGCATGTTGGATTTTGGTAGAAAAAAAATTGAAAAATTGAATCTGGGCAAGGTTATTGAATTGGTGAATGGCGACAGTGAAACAATAAACTTTGCCGACAACTCGTTTGATGCAGTTACGGTGGCTTTTGGTGTTAGAAACTTTCAAAACCTGGAGAAAGGTTTGGGAGAAATAAAAAGAGTGCTGCGGCCCGGTGGAAAACTGGTTGTGTTAGAATTCAGCAAACCAAAATCCATAGGCATAAAACAGTTGTACAATGTGTATATGAAAGTGGTGGCGCCTGGTATGGGCAAATTATTTTCTAAAAACCGCAACGCATATAAATATTTAGACGAATCAATTAAAAAATTCCCCGAAGGAAAAAATTTTACTACCATTTTAGATAACCTCGGTTATCGGAATACTTATTGTAAACCCCAGAGTTTAGGAATATGCAGCATCTATTGCGGAGAAAAATAAATTATTGTATAGCAGCATTTTTGTTGTCGCCCGTTTTGGTGGCAGCACAATTTCGAAGCTCTATCAACATGCCCGATCATGATGAAAAATTATATCATTTCGGCATCAATCTTGGGTTAAATAAATCGCATTTCAGTTTTACCCATCATCCCCAATTTTTAAATGCTGCAATAAACGGCGATAGTGTAATGGTGATAGAAAGTATTAATAGCACCGGCTTAAATTTAGCTTGGCTGGTAAACCTAACCCTTAGCCCGCATTTCGATATCAGAACCTATCCGCTTAACCTTACTTTTAGTGAAAAGGCTTTTGAATACAACCTTAACTACCCCGATGTTCCGGCAGGTGAAACAAAAATTACACTTAAAAAAGTGCAATCAATTATGTTGAGTTTTCCGGTGCTGATAAAATTCAGCAGCGACCGTATCAATAATTTAAAAGTGTACACCATTGCCGGTGGTAAAATAGATTATGACCTTGCTTCTACCGCCAATAAAAAAAATGCCGATGATCTTATCAAACTAAAAGGCTTTAACTATAGTGTTGAAGGCGGCATTGGCTTTCATATTTACTTCCCGTATTTTGTTTTATCGCCCGAGCTAAAAGTAAGCTGGGGTATGGCAAATCTGCACAGTCGTAATCCCAATTTAAAATTCTCCAGTAATATCGACCAGATTAGGTCCCGCATGATATCATTCTCTTTAACGGTGGAATAGTTTGGTGAAACTTCAACGATGATTGCTGTACAAATTTTTAATCGCTGGTGCTTTTTGCAACTACCATTTTTTCCGGTAAACATCAATGTTGACATTTTTTATCACACCTCTTTATTAAAAAACGTTGATAAAAATCAGTTGTACTTTTTCCTCTTCTTCATTGAACAGATTGATCGATTTACCAGAACAACCGTTCCCTTCCACATTGATGAATGGATCAATTAAAGCCTACAACAAAAAATCCAATCAATTACCCGAACTTTAGATTACCTAAAACACTCATTATGAAGTTCGCCACACTCGCCATCTTTGCTTTCATCCTGTTATTTAGTTGCAACAACAAAGAAGAATATGATACCATCATCCGCAACGGAATGATCTACGATGGCAATGGCGGTAATCCGTTCAAAGCAGATATCGGCATTAATGCAGATACCATCAGAACAATAGGAAACCTGTCTGCAAGTGTTGGTAAAAATGAAATCGATGCGTCGGGCCTCGCAGTGGCACCCGGATTCATCAATATGCTCAGCTGGGCAAATGAAACTTTGATAGAAGATGGAAAATCAGAAAGTGATATCAGGCAGGGTGTAACGCTGGAGGTAATGGGCGAAGGCGAAAGCATGGGCCCATTAAACAGCAATATGAAAACCAATATGCAAAACAGCCAGGGCGATATTAAATACAAAGTTGATTGGAATACATTGGGCGAATACCTTACCTACATGGAAAAAAAAGGGGTGAGTTGCAATGTGGCTTCTTTCGTTGGTGCCACCACCATTCGCATCAATATTATTGGGGAAGATAACAAAGCGCCTACTGCCATTCAATTAGACTCTATGAGAATGCTGGTGCGGCAGGCAATGGAAGAAGGTGCTTTAGGTGTAGGAACATCATTAATTTACCCACCTGCATTTTTTGCCAAAACAGAAGAATTGATTGCGTTATGTAAAGAGGCTTCAAAATACGGCGGGGGCTATATTTCCCACATGCGCAGCGAAGGAAATAATTTATACCAGGCTGTGGAAGAGTTAATAAGAATTGCCAAAGAAGCAAAAGTGCATGGCGAAATATACCACCTTAAAGCTGCCGGTAAAGACAACTGGGGCAAGATGGATAGCGTAATAAACAGAATTGAAAGAGCAAGGAAAGAAGGAATTGATATTGCTGCCAATATGTATACCTACACAGCAGGCGGTACGGGCCTTACCGCCAGTATGCCACCGGCTTTACAGGATGGCGGTTTTGGTAAACTGCGGGAACGGTTGCAGG
>JANPNY010000329.1:0-1663 GCA_031427745.1 Chitinophagaceae bacterium
GCTGCATCCAATCCCCATGGTTCAATTAGAAAATTTAATTAGTAATTGCCTTCCCAAGCCTGCACAACAAGACGGGGCTTTTAGCGCATAAAAATTCATCGTTCTTTTATGATAGTGAGCATAACTCCATCAAAAGTTTCAGGAAACCTACATGCACCTACATCAAAAAGCTCCATGCAAAGGGCCTGTGCAGCAGCCTTGCTAAATGATGACGAAACTATTATTCACAACCCCGGCAAAAGCAACGATGATCTTGCTGCAATTGGAATCATAAAAAATTTAGGTGCTGAAATTACGGAAGATATTAACGGTAGCTTAAGGATTAAAGTTAGCAAGTCTTTTGAATTACAGGAATCTTCGACTGTGGGAGATAACGAAGAATCCGCATCTTTAAATTGCGGCGAGAGTGGACTGGGAATACGGATGTTTACTCCTTTAGCGGCTTTAAGCAGCAAAGCAATAACCATCAGTGGCAGCGGGAGTTTGTTAACAAGGCCAATGGATTTTTTTGATGAAATTTTCCCGCAATTGGGAATCGACATTCATTCCAATTTGGGTAAACTACCTATTCGAATTAAAGGACCGTTACACCCAAAAAATATTACAATCGATGGGTCACTCAGTTCGCAATTTTTAACCGGTTTGTTGATGGCTTATGGAAAAGCGGCAACAGCGCCTGTAACCATTACAGTAAAAGATCTTAAGAGTAAACCATACATAGATCTTACCCTGCAGGTGATGAAACAATTTGGATACGATGTAGTTAACAATAACTACGAATCTTTCCTGATTAATCCCGTCAAGCTGTCAACACTTCAAACTGTTAACTACACGGTAGAAGGCGATTGGAGCGGTGCTGCATTTTTATTGGTAGCAGGTGCAATTAGTGGAAATATTGTTGTAACAGGATTGGATGTTTTTTCAACCCAGGCTGATAAGGCCATTCTGCAAGCACTGATGGATTGTGGTTGCACTTTGTCGATCGAGGAAAAGCAGCTTGCCATTTCGCTACCCGCCGCAGGAATCCAAGGCTTGAAAGCTTTCCATTTTGATGCAACAGATTGTCCGGATTTATTTCCGCCGTTGGTAGCATTGGCAGCCTATTGCAATGGTACCACAACTATTGAAGGTGTAAATCGTTTGGCACATAAAGAAAGCAACCGTGGTTTAACATTACAGAAAGAGTTTGGAAAGATGGGCGTTACTATTACCTTGCAGGACGATTTAATGCTGGTAACAGGTGGTGGCGTTGTCAACGGGGCAGTTGTTCATTCGCACCACGACCATCGTATTGCGATGGCCTGTGCTGTGGCGGGTTTAGCAGCAAACGGTATTACAACTATTGAAGAAGCAGCCGCCATCAATAAATCGTACCCGGCATTTTTTGAAGATCTTAAAAAATTAGGTGCTTCCGTTTTATAAAAAAAATAATCAGCTAATAAATAATTAATCTACTGTGAATAGTTTCGGGCGCTTTTTTAAAGTACATATTTTTGGTGAGTCTCACGGACATTGTGTGGGCGTAAACATCGATGGCTGTCCGGCAGGAATGCCATTAAGTGTAGATGATTTTACAGTAGATATAGAAATGCGTAAACCAGGTGCAAAAGGTACTACACCCCGTAAGGTAGATGATATTCCCTAAATAATGAATGGTGTTTTT
>JANPNY010000330.1:0-15573 GCA_031427745.1 Chitinophagaceae bacterium
GTTGATCGTCGAGGTGTGCCACTATCCGCCGGGGACGAGCCAATTGCTCTCCATCCTGCACATAGTCGCCGTTTTGGTGATTAATCTGAGAAATAAAACCGCTGCCATTTGCCTTAATGCTATTTACGCCTGTAAACTTAAAAGTAGAATCTAAAATACTGATCGTATTTCCTATTCCTTGAGCTTCCTTTGTTTTTACAGTATATAATGTCTGGCCATTGCTAACATATTTATTCAGTTGTACATTGGCAGATTTTAAATACCCTGTGGCATTGGCTCTTACGATCCATGTTTGCAAATAAGCAGCTGTAGCATTTAGCTCCACATATTGTAACATTGGTTCTATACTTATGCTGCTTACCGTAACGGGTGTTTTTGCAGTAATTATAACATCCTTTTCAGCATCATTATTCTTACTGTTACAGGATGCAAAGCATAAATACAAAAGGCAATATTTAAATAGTTTTTGCATGGTTTTATCTGTTCCAGTAATTAAGTTGGTTGATGATTTGGAGGCGGGAGATTTTGTTTTGCGTAATCAGGTTTTTTGCATTGATGTAGTTATTCAAGGTAAGAATATAATCTGTTATTTTCATTTCGCCTGAACCAAATAACTTCACGTCTACGTCAATCAATGCCTGTATATATTTTAGCTGGTTGTTAATATCAGTAATTAAATCTTCTGTGGCAGTTAGTTGCCGGGAAAGCTGTGTAATTTGCTGTTGGTACTGGCTGGTAAAAAAAGACTGGTAACCTGCTCTTGTTTTTTCCGTTAGATCAATTTTGCTGTATTGCAGTTGCTTTTGCTTTCCATCGTAAATGGGCATTATAAGGCTGAGGCCAAAACTGGTTCCAAAGTTTTTATAAGCCCTGTAAGCCAGTGAAGAATAATATCCAGCATCTGCGTACAAATTTACTTTTGGCCTGTAGTTGATATCAACCAGTTTTTTATTGTTGGTAATTTTTAAACTATCAAGCTCAAACTGTTTAAAAAAAACAGACTGGCTTATGCCTGGCAGTGGCTTAATACTAATTTCGGGGCTTTGCAGTATAACTGTTGATGTATCTGTAATTCCGCAATAATATTTTAGGGTGTTCAGGTCGTTTTTGTATTGAATGCTGAATTGCTTTACTAATAAATCCTGTTGCTGTAAGGTTATTAAAAAGGTAAGATAATCTGCCTGTTTATATACATTTGATTGGGTTAGTTTTTTTAAAATTGTTTCCTCTTTGGTAAGTAGATCGCTGATTTCTTTGTTAACATTTAACTGTTGCATACTGCCCTCCGCTGTAATATATTGAGAAATGATGGTCCGTTTTAAATCCTGTTCGGATATGCTGGTTGCATTGGCAATTGTTTGACTTTGAAGATTGATATTATTAAACTGTGCATCAGTATTTTTTTTATTGGGGATTAATTTATTTACGCTAACCAGCGATGCAAAACCAGCGCCGTTTGTTATAGCCGCATCATAGCCCCAACCCCTTATAACAGGCGAATACGTATTAATACTGCTGCCAGAAACCTGTGGTTTAAATCCCGCCCTTAACAACAAACTATCATACTTGTTTAAAACTACCTGGTTTTGGTAGTCTCTTAGCAAAGGACTGTTTTGCAAAGCAATATCGATATAATATTGAAGCTGATTGGTTTGTGCTTTTGCTTTAGCAAAACACCCAATTAGTATACTTGCCGCAATAAAATTTTTTACCATTAATACAATTACTTTTATTGGATTAGGCTTTTACTTCGCAAATGAAGGCTATTGTGGCCTCGAATAAAAAGTGCTAGAAATTTTCAATGTAAGCCGTTAAGAAATCAAGGCTGTTTGAGCCAGCTTAAACTTCAAAGCTTTTTACTCTGGTGGCGAGTTCCTTGATTTTAGGCTTATATTGAAAATTTCAGCCTTTTTATTCGGAGCCTTGATTTTTTTTGTTTCTTTTTTTTATCAAGAAAAAAAATAAAATAGGGTCTAACACAATAGAGTAAATACTTTGCGAACTAAATGCCTAATTCTATACTTTTATTTACCTACTACAAGGATTTGAAAGGTACCGGCCTTCATTTTTGGTCTTCCTTTTTCACCTGGTTGCATTGCTTCAAAATCCGCTGTTGGCAAATATAACAGACCGGTGGCTTTGTCCAATGCAATCGTTCTTGCACCTTGTTTTGTAACAATATTTTCAACAACAATAAATTTCTCCGCACTTTCTTCATGAATTACTGTCATTGTTCCTTCGCCATTGGAAGTAAATATATTTTGTGTAGCAGGATCAAACGCTACACCATCGCATCCATCCCCAATGGTTAATTTATCTACCACATTGCCGTTGGTTGCATCTATCACCATCAGTAATTTTTCGCAGCCTGCAAACAGGCGTTTGGTTTTTGCATCATAAGCCAATCCTGTAGGACTTTCACCAGGTGCAATGCTCCAATGATTCAGTACCTTAAATGTTTTGGAATCCACAACAACAATTTCATTTTTATCTTCAACGTTTACAAAAATTTTACCATTTTCATCGCTAACAGCAGTCTCTGGTTTGCCACCAACATACACACTGTCTATTGTTTTATTTTGCAGTGGATCGATGATGCTTAAATTATTACTTCGCCCATTGCAGGTAATTATTTTTTTAGAAAAAGGTTCATACATAATCGCATCCGGATTTTGTCCTGTTGCTATTGTAGCCAATATTTTGTTACTGTGCATGTCAAATACATATACGTTATTAAGTCGGCCATTACTAGTGTAGCCTTTACCATTTGCTACATCAAAAGCAATTCCATGTATGCCAGTAGCGTTTTCGATTATACCGACTGAGTCACCATTTTTTTTATTCAGGATATTTACCTGTGTGCCGTGGCTAACATATAACCAGTCGTTAACTGGGCCAATTTCTAAATAGTCCCAGCCACCTGCGCTGGCAATGTGGAAAGTATTTATTACATGCAAACCCGTTTTTGATTGGGCATAAGAAGTAATAATTGCAATAAAAATAAGTGTAAGCGTTACAAGATGTTTTTTCATTTTAATTATTTAAGAATTTATTATTTATAAAATAAATATTTCAGTTGATTGCTGATGTAAGTTATGCTTTTACAGAGTTATCCTGTGTAATTTGAAACTGCCCGGTTTAATCGTTATTGAGTTAGTAAGGTTGCAGTAAGATAAATTTGTCACCTTTTTTTAGTTACTAACTGTGCAAAGTTAGTTTACCTTTAGATAAGGTATCAAAGCGATCGATACTTAACTATGCATTAACCATATTAATAACTCAGTTCTACTTTTCTAAAATTAATTCAGCCGTTGATGTTTTATGTTCTATTGATGGGTTATCAGTTTTAGGATGCCTTTATGTATCATCCAGGGAAATTATTTTATCTTTTCCATAAACTCTTTGCGATACTTTGAAGGCGTAATTTGCTTTACCTTTTTAAATTGCTTGCTGAAATGCGCCCAGCTGTTATAGCCGCTTTCGTAACAAATTTCCAGAACAGCTTTGTTGGTGTCAGTCAGCAGTTTGCATGCGTGACTGATCCTGAGCTCCTGTAAAAAATCAAAATAGGTTTTCTTGATATTTTTTTTAAAAAATCTGCAAAAGGTAGGAATACTCATTCCGGCCACTTTGGCTACCTGTTCCAGTGTTAATGCTTCCAGGTAATGTTTAAAAGAGAAATCAATTATCTTTTCAATGGCCGGGTTTATATTGCTGTTAACAGGTATAAAATCCCTGGTTATAATGTGGTGGTTGCTTGTACTGCAAATTTGTTGTATTGCCTGCAACAACAGGTTTATTCGTTGATATCCTTTGGCTGTTTCAAGCGTACGAATCAATTGAATAATGGATGGTTTTATTTTTTCTGGCAACTCAATTCCATCATTCTTTTTTAAAAATGAATCAACTGGTTTCATCTCCGGCAACGATAAAAATATTTCACCAAACAAGTGCTGCTTAAAATGTATTACGATAGCACTTCCAATAGTTTTTGGGTGTTGTTTGCGAAACCAATGCGGCAGGTTTGCTGCCAGGAAGAAGATGTCGCCGGTTGAATATTCCCCCACATAATCCCCCGCCATAATGGTACCCTGGCCTTCTGTAATCAATATCAGTTCGCATTCTTCATGCTTGTGCCAGTTGGTTTCAAACTGCGGTGTTTTGTAAGTTCTGCATGCAAACGATTGGTTGTCGTCCAGGTGAATTTTTTGAATCAGTGTCTTCATCAGGAATTGTTTAAACCTTGTATATTATCAGTTTTTACAGCTAAAAATACCTTTTGTTGATAAGATAGCATATTAATTTTTGAAAATAGCGGTTGTAATTTGATTGGGAAATCGCAAATTTTACATTGAATAACGATTGATTACAGGTAGAAATTAAAAAGCTATATGTTACTATTAGGAATTGATATTGGAACGTCCTCCATTAAGGTTGCCGTTATTGATGCACATTCGAAGCAAACCATTACCACTGTTCAATATCCTGAAACAGAAACACCCATTGTTGCTCTGCACCCGGGTTGGGCCGAGCAAAGTCCGGAGATGTGGTGGCAGCATGTGCAGTCAGCTATCCTGGCAGCGCATGCTCAACGGTTGTATATCCCTGCGGATATAAAAGCAATTGGTATTGCCTACCAGATGCATGGATTGGTGTGTGTTGATAAAGAGCAACAGGTTTTAAGAGACAGCATAATCTGGTGCGACAGCAGAGCTGTACCTTTTGGCAACAAGGCATTTGATGCCATTGGAGCCGACAAATGTTTATCGCATTTACTAAACTCTCCCGGAAATTTTACTGCGGCAAAACTGGCCTGGGTTAAGGAAAACGAGCCCGCCGTATTTGATAAAATTGATAAGGTCTTGTTGCCCGGCGATTTTATTGCAATGAAACTTACCGGCAGCTGCACCACCAGTATTTCGGCATTAAGCGAAGGAGTCTTCTGGGATTTTGCCAACAATGAATTATCTAAAGATGTTTTTAATTTTTTTGGATTTAACACAGCTGTTATTCCGGCGATAAAAGATGTTTTTTCAACCCATGGTTTTGTAAATGAAAGGGTGGCTGCACACTTATCTTTAACAGCTGGTATTCCTGTAAGTTACAAAGCGGGTGATCAACCCAATAATGCACTTTCTTTAAATGTGCTAAACCCCGGCGAAGTGGCTGCAACAGCCGGTACTTCCGGTGTAATTTATGGCGTAACAGATCAGCTTGCGTACGATAAAAAATCGAGGATTAACACGTTTGCGCATGTAAACCATACCCTGTTGCAAAAGCGGCTCGGTGTGTTGCTTTGCATTAATGGAACCGGCATATTAAACAGTTGGATTAAGAAAGTAACAGGTGGTGAACATACCTATCGGCAAATGAATGAGCTGGCAAAAAAGATTGAACCGGGCAGTAATGGATTAATAATGATTCCGTTTGGAAATGGTGCCGAACGGATGCTGGAAAACAGGCAATTGAAAAGCCATATTCATAACGTTGATTTTAATATTCATACAGCGGCGCATTTATACAGGGCAGCACAGGAGGGAATAGCATTTGCGTTTCGTTATGGACTGGATATTATGAGGGAAAATGGCATGAATCCGTCGGTAATACGAGTAGGAAAAGCCAATATGTTTTTAAGTGATGTATTTACTGAAGCCTTTGTAAATGCAACCAATGTACCGGTAGAAATGTACGCCTGCGATGGCAGTGTGGGCGCCGCTGTTGGAGCAGGCATTGGATCTGGATTTTATGCTTCTGCTAAAGAGGCGTTTAGTAATTCAACGCCATTGTCACATACAGCACCAAGCAATAGTAGTGTGTATGATGAGTTGTACCATCAATGGAAAAATTGTTTGGAGAACGATGCGGCAATGTTAACAAAAGGATAATTTGAAAGCCTGATAATTTTGAAACATAATTGATAAAAGCTCCATAGGAGCGACAGGTTATTAGCAGCAAATTTTGTAACAAATTATTTTGATAGTACGAAGGTTTGTAAATGCTGATTGAAAATGTACTGTGGAGAACCTAGCCCTGATTGAAGCGGAAAGCCCGGAATGAAGTGAAGCCGACGAAGGAGGCGCAACGCAATGAGGACTTGCAGCGAAAAGCAGGACCACTGATGATGATTGATTTACTGTTGTGCTTTTAAATAAATGCTTTTAATTTTTTATTCAATAATTTTTAACAACCCAAACCAATGCAATTGGTGCGGACAAATTTACAAATATGTCAATAGTTACAGGTAACACGGAGTATTTTAAAAGTGTAGGTGAAATTAAATTTGAAGGGCTTGAAAGCGACAACCCGCTTGCCTTTAGGTGGTATGATGAAAATAGGTTGATTGCGGGAAAAACCATGAAAGAATACCTGCGGTTTGCCTGTGCTTACTGGCACAGTTTCTGCGGAAATGGCGCCGATCCATTTGGAGCGCCCACTCATAATTTTCCGTGGAATGTAAAATCAGATGCTGTGGAAAGAGCAAAAGATAAGGCCGATGCAGCCTTTGAATTTATCACCAAACTGGGGCTGCCATTTTATTGTTTTCATGATACGGATGTGGTGGATTATGGTGATGATGTAAATGAAAATGACCGCCGGTTACAGGCGATGACTGCCTATTTAAAACAAAAGCAACAGGTAAGCGGCGTGCAATTATTGTGGGGTACCGCCAACCTTTTTAGTAATGAAAGGTACATGAATGGTGCTGCTACCAACCCGGATTTTCATGTACTGGCGCATGGTGGTGCACAGGTGAAAGCTGCCATTGATGCAACGATTGAACTGGGTGGAAGTGGTTACACTTTTTGGGGTGGCCGAGAGGGTTATATGAGTTTACTGAACACCGACATGAAAAGAGAAAAAGCGCATTTTGCAAAATTTTTACATGTTGCCAGGGACTATGCAAGGGCTAATGGTTTTACCGGAACTTTTTATATTGAACCCAAGCCTTGTGAGCCGAGCAAGCATCAATACGATTATGATAGTGAAACAGTGATTGGGTTTTTAAGAGAGTTTGATTTGTTGAATGATTTTAAACTGAACATTGAGGTAAATCATGCAACGCTTGCGGGACACACGTTTCAGCATGAACTACAGGTGGCAGCAGATTGTAAAATGCTGGGGAGCATAGATGCCAACAGGGGCGATTATCAAAATGGCTGGGATACCGATCAGTTTCCAAACAACATCAATGAGTTGGTAGAAGCGATGCTGGTAATTGTGGAGCATGGCGGTTTTGGAAGGGGCGGAATAAATTTTGATGCAAAAATCCGTCGCAACTCTACGGATGCCGAAGACCTTTTTTATGCCCACATTGGCGGTATGGATACGTTTGCAAGAGCATTGATTATTGCAGATAGCCTGCTGCAAAAGTCTGACTATAAAAAAATTCGTACCAACAGGTATGCAAGCTTTGATGCCGGCAAAGGAAAAGAATTTGAAGAGGGGAAATTATCACTTGAAGATTTAAGAAGTTATGCTGTTGAAAATGGAGAGCCAGCTGTAGTCAGCGGCAAGCAGGAGTACATGGAAAATATTATAAACCGGTTTATTTAAAATGGATTTAGCTGGTTTCAGTTAAGCACGGTTTTGTAAACTTTATTCTAGTAAACTATTTGTAGCAAGGCTGTTATTTAATCATGGCATTAGGTAACAGCCTTTTTGTTTATAGAAAATCAGGGATAAGTGCGGTATTGATAACTGCAAATTGCTTATTGCCCCATTGACCATTGACCATTGCCCATTCACCATTGCCCTAATTCATCATCAATATATTCACACTTCTTTGTAAAATATTAAATGCAATTTCTGCCATCAAATTTTCTTTGTCCAATGTGGGATTTACCTCTGTAATTTCAAAGCAACACACTTTTCTGTTTTGCATAAACTTGCTGATTAAATCTTCTACTTCTCTTTCCTTTAACCCGTTGCTAACGGGGGTTCCGGTACCCTTTGATATGGTAGAATCAAGACTGTCTACATCAAAACTTACATAAATATCGGTACATTCGGATAGGTAACGGATTACTTTTCTGCTTACACTTTCAGCACCATTGCGCCTTACCTCGCTGGTGGTAATTACTTTTATTCCGTATTTTTCAATGAGTGTTTTTTCTTCAACTTCGTAATCTCTTAAAGAAATAAATACCACATCTTCCGGCAATACTTTAGGGTAGATTTTTCCAATATTTTTTAACTGGTCCCAAAGCCGGGCAGTTTTTTCATCCACGTTATGCACTTTACATTCTTCGTTGTCTTCTCCAATGGCAGTTGCTAAACTCATGCCGTGCATGTTGCCGGTGGGTGTGGTATAAGGTGTATGTAAGTCTGCATGTGCATCTATCCAGATAACACCGAGTTTGCTTTTTGGGTTAGCCATTTTAATACCGGCAATGGTACCTCCCGCTGTGCTGTGGTCGCCACTTAGTACCACCGGGAAAAAATGTCCTTTAATAGAATCACTCACTGCTTTGCTTACCCGTTCATACATGGTTAGCATGCCTTGTATTCTTTTAGCGTAGGGCGATTTGATGGGTTCAAAAAGTAGGTTATTTTCTACTTCAATTTTTTCTGATGGAAAATGCACAAAGAAATTACTCATAAAATCGAGGGCAGCAATTTTTATGGCATCAACGCCTAAACTGGCACCACGGGTTCCTGCACCAATTTCGCTCGGCACTTCTATCAACTTAATATTCTTCATATAAATAGTTAAACCTTCAACAACGAGAACGGGAAAAAGCTGGCAGGCAACCGGTATCTCCGTGAGTAAGGTTATTATAAAATAAGTAGTAATTTTTACCTGGTAAAGCTATATAATTCCCTCCAAAGGGTTGCAACCTTTAATGGTTCCAACAGTTTGTAAAGGTTTAAACCGCATAAACATATCCTCGCTGTACCATTTTTCTTTCCTGGTTTTTTTAATAACTTCCTGGTGTTCTTTCAGTTGATACGCAAAGTTTTTCATGTCTTCTTTGCTGCGCCAGATGCTGAAAGTTGCTTGCTTTATGTACGGTATTTCACCAATGCCAATGGAGGTAACAAACCCTTTTGCGCCCGCCATTTGGTTAGCAACGCTACCCACATTTTTCCAAAAAGAGTTAAGTTTAGAAAGCCGGATGGTTGCTCTCGTTAATACTGCAATCAACCCATCGTTATCTGTTTGCTTTGGTAAAAGTCCAAATGGTTCTTTACCATCCCATTTGCCGTGCCCTTCTACCGGTTGTAAAAATATCGTCCATGTTTCGCAATTAAAAAATTGTATCCACTTGCTAATTAAATTGCCATACAAATGCTTAATTAGTAAATTGGTGTCTTTACTATTTATTTCTGTTGATTTATTGTTGATAGCCAGAATACCCCATTGTTGCCAGTCGGGGTGTTTATCAAAAGTGCCGTTTTTACCACAACCCATTAGTTTAAAAAAGGTAATGTCTTTTTTAAGCCATAGTGGAAAACGAAAGATGGCCATTGCAAATAATGCAACCACCACCCATGGTTTGGGGTAGCGTAAAATTGTGAGAGTTACCTGCATAATGCAACAATAACAAGAATTTGCTTACGAAAGTTGTTTAAATAAAAAACGCTGTTTAATAGCATTTTTTCTATTGATGGATAATTTTTGGCACCCACAGTCTGTTCATCACGTTTATTTAAATTGAATTTTCTTAAACTATTTCTAACAAAAGGAAAATAGTTGTAAAGAAAATCTACACATTTATAAACATCCCTTTTTATCAAAGCATCAAAATGATTGTTTTCTTATACTTTTGCACTTCAAAAATATAATCTATGAAATTGTCTTCTTTACTAGATCGTTTTGCCGAACCGGAAACTTTAAAAATGGCCAAGCTTGGTCGTGAACTCCGTGCTAAAGGTATGGATGTAATTGACCTTAGCCTGGGTGAACCTGATTTTGATACGCCGCAGCACATAAAAGACGCAGCCATCAAGGCCATAAATGATAACTGGAGTCATTATACACCAGTTGCCGGCTATCCCGATTTAAGAGAAGCCGTTTGCACTAAGCTAAAAAGAGATAATAATTTAGATTATAAACCCGAGAACATTGTGGTTTCAACCGGCGCAAAGCAAAGCCTCGCTAATACTATTTTGGCCCTGGCAGAGGAAGGCGATGAAGTAATTATTCCAACACCTTATTGGGTAACTTATTCTGAATTAGTAAAAATTGCGAGGGCCAATGTTGTAGAAGTGCATACCACGCTGGAAAGTGGTTTTAAAATTACCCCATCCGAACTGGAGGCAGCCATTACCCTTAAAACAAAAGTATTTTTATTTTCGTCTCCATGCAACCCTTCTGGTACCGTTTATTCAAAAAGCGAATTGGCGGCATTGGCGGCTGTATTTGTAAAATATCCACAGGTTTATATTATTGCTGATGAAATTTATGAGTATATCAATTTTGTAGGCAAGCATGAAAGTCTTGCACAGTTTGGTGAAATAAAAGACAGGATAATTCTTGTTAATGGTTTAAGCAAAGGTTTTGCAATGACGGGATGGCGGCTTGGATATATTGCCTCCAACGTTGATATTGCCAAAGCCTGTGAAAAGTTACAAGGGCAATTTACAAGCGCCACCTGTTCTATTGCTCAAAAAGCAGCGGTAGCAGCATTAACAACCGATTTATCACCTTCATTTGAAATGACCAAAGAGTTTACCCGGAGGCGGGCCAGGGTATTGGAATTAATTAAAGACATTCCCGGATTTAAATGTTTTGAACCGGATGGCGCTTTCTATATTTTCCCTGATGTTTCCTATTATTACGGTAAATCAGATGGCGAAAATCTTATTAAGAATTCTGCAGATTTTTCGATGTATCTCTTGAATACAGCACATGTTTCCTCTGTAATGGGTGATGCATTTGGTGAACCAGCTTGTGTACGTTTTTCGTTTGCCAACAACATGGAAAATATTGAAAAGGCCTGGAGCCGGATAAAAGAAGCACTGTCTAAATTGAAATAACTTCTCCACAAAAGAAAGTCAATCGCACATCCCTGTAAAATCAAAATTTTTTACAGGGATTTTTTTACGCCATGAAAGCTTCATTTGCTTTTGGGCCTTATCATGCAGCCCTTTTATTCATCGCAAGAAAAAAAACTTTTTGATGTGATTGAAAGTTGTTCAAGTTTATTTTATTTAAGGTAACGTCACCCAAAAATCAAATGTTAGAATGCGTTTAGCATGTTTAGGATTTGTGATTAAGATTTTTTTGAACGGTATTCTTTTAAAATAATTTATCAACAATTAAATCCAAGTGCATTGCTTTTTGAAAAAAAAGTTATTTTTGCAACAGTTTACTACGCAACTATTGATATATGACTTGTAAAGAATTACCTCAAACATTAGGTTTTCGAATTGTGCACACAGGAAAGTTGTTGCTAAAAACTATCAACCTTAAATTTGCCGGGATCACTAACGAGATAACTTTTGAGCAAATGGCCGTTTTGTATTTTATATCCAGAAGTGTTGGAAAAGATGTGATACAGCAGGATATTGCTGAATTAATGGATAAAAACAAATCAGCCATATTACGTTCAATTGATATTTTAGAGGAAAAAGGGTATGTGAAAAGAGTTCAGGTTCGGGGAGACAGGCGTAAAAATGTGCTGGAAATAACCGAAAACGGTACACTAGTTATATGCAAAATGCACGAAATTTTTTTAAAACAGGATCAGGTTCTAACTGATGGGATTGATGAAACTTCATTGGAAACCTGTTTGAATGTATTAAGTGAAGTTCTGCGAAGGTGTAGATAATGTTAATAGATTCTAACAATTAACCAAATAATCGACAAAACCAACAATAACAATTTGGTAACTTTAATTTATATTTAATTTTTTTTACCAAATTATTTAACCAGCTAGTAAGATGATCAACAATGCACTAAAGAAAAAAATCGACGCTTTCAAAACTGCAGATCTTTTAAAGGCAGCGGATATATATCCGTTCTTCAGGCCATTGCAGTCAGACCAGGACACCGAGGTAATAATTGGTTCAAAACGTATTTTAATGTTTGGATCTAATAGTTACCTGGGTTTAACTAACCATCCCCTGGTGAAAGAAGCAGCGAAAAAAGCAATTGATAAATACGGCAGTGGATGCGCAGGTTCCAGATTTTTAAATGGAACACTCGATCTTCATCTTGAGCTGGAAGAAGCACTGGCCCAGTTTGTAGGTAAAGAATCGGCCTTGGTTTTTAGTACAGGCTACCAGGTTAATTTAGGGGTTATTTCTGCCCTTGCCGGCAGAAGTGATTTTCTTTTTTTAGATGAATGGAATCATGCCTGCATTATTGATGGCAGCCGGTTATCGTTCTCAAAAAATTATAAATACGGACACTCCGATATGGCTCATTTGGAAAAATTGTTAGCCAATGTTCCGTACGATGCTTTTAAATTAATTGCTACCGATGGCGTATTTAGTATGGAAGGCGATATCGCCAAATTAGATGAAATAAGCAACCTTGCTAAAAAATACAATGCAACTGTTTTTGTTGATGATGCCCATTCTTTGGGTGTGTTTGGCCCTGCCGGACAAGGAACTGCGGCACACTACAACATTACTCATAAGGTAGATCTCATCATGGGTACATTTAGCAAGTCGCTGGCGTCTATAGGAGGTTTTATTGCGGCAGATAGAAATGTAGTAGAGTATTTAAAACATCATGCCCGTTCACTTATTTTTAGTGCAAGTATTTCCCCAGCGGCAACAGCGAGTGCTTTAGCAGCCCTTAATGTGTTGAAAGATGAGCCCGAGCGTTTAGAAAAATTGTGGGATAATACAAATTACACCCTGGAGGCATTTAAAGAGGCTGGTTTTGATGTAGGCCCCACCGAATCACCCATTATTCCTATTTATGTTAGGGATAATGAAAAGACATTCCTGATGGCGAAAATGCTGATGGATGAAGGTGTTTTTGTAAATCCGATTGTGTCTCCGGCAGTAAGCAGTGATTCTTCCATGATACGTTTCTCGTTAATGGCTACACACTCTTTTAAACAAATAGATTTTGCGGTGGAAAAACTTAAAAAAGTTGCATTCAAACTCAAAATACCTTTATTAAATACCGCCAAAGTATGACGCACGTTTTAAAAGTTGTGTCAAAAAAGGAGTTGGCAGATTTTATTGATTTTCCACATTCATTATATGAAGGAGACGCCAATTACGTTCCCGAATTGCATATAGCACAACGGGATTTATTATCGCCGGGCAAGCATCCCTTTCACGAACATTCCAGTCTTCAGCTTTTTTTGGCTTACGAAGGCAATAAAATTAAGGGCCGGATTGCAGCAATACAAAATAACAATCACAATGCATTTAAAAACACTAAAGATGGTTTCTTTGGATTTTTTGATTGTGTAAATGAAACTGAAGTTGCCCGTTTACTTTTCGATGAAGCCACTAAATGGTTATTAGAAAAGGGACTTAACACAATGATCGGGCCTGTTAATCATTCCACCAACGAGGCCTGTGGTTTATTGATAGATGGATTTGATTCCCCGCCGGTGGCAATGATGACTTATAATAGACCTTACTATTCGGATTTATTGGAAGCATGTGGTTTTACAAAAAGTGTTGACTTGCTGGCCTATCACCTGCCTACCAATACAACTGACAAGCGGACGGTTCAATTAAAAGATGTCTTAATTAAACGATTGCAGCACAAGGGTATTACCATCAGAAAAATAAATCTTAAAAATTTTAATTACGAAGTAGAAAGTATTTTGGGCGTTTATAACAGGGCCTGGCAGGAAAATACCGGCTTTGTTCCCATGACGGATAAGGAATTTAAATACCTGGCTAAAGATTTAAAAATGATATTGGATAAGGATTTTGGATTGTTGGCAGAGCATAACGGAAAAGTGATAGGTTTTGCGCTGGCCATTCCCGATATTAACCAGGTGCTTAAAAAAATAAAAAGAGGTAGGCTGTTACCAACCGGTATTTTCAAATTATTGATGGGAAAAGGTAAAATTGATTATGTAAGAGTATTGGCATTGGGTGTAGAACCTGAATACAGAAGATTGGGAATTGAAGCATGTTTTTATGCTGAAATAATTGAACAATGTATTGCTAAAAATATTACTGGAGGCGAAGCATCCTGGATATTGGAAAATAATGAATTGATGAATAATGGGTTGAAAAAGTTGAATGCTACTCCTTACAAGCGATACAGGATTTATACAAAGGGAATATGAAAGAGCGTGTATTGATTACTGGTGCAAGTGGGTTTTTAGGCTTCCATTTAATTAATGCGGCATTACAAGCCAACCTCGATGTATATGCTGCAGTTAGGTCAAAAAGTAACATTAGTCATTTGGGTGATTTACCTATTACAATCATTCAGTTGGATTATGAAAATCCCTTTGCATTAGCAGAAGATTTTAAGGAAAAGAAATACAACTACATTATTCACGCTGCAGGCATTACAAAAGCCAATACTGAGGCAGAATATAACCTGGTCAACAACATTTATTCTGATAACCTTGCTTTGGCAGCAAGCAAAATTCAGGATCACCTAAAAAGATTTGTGTTTATCAGTAGTCTTGCTGCTGCAGGTCCTTTAAAGGGTATAGAGGGTACAATAGACGAAAGCATTACGCCCAACCCGGTTACAGCTTATGGCAGAAGTAAACTAAATGCAGAAAAAAAACTGTGTACGTACGATTTTCCTGTCACCATTTTAAGACCTACGGCTATTTATGGGCCAAGAGAAAGGGATTTGTTTCTTGTTGCTAATTATCTAAAGAAAGGACTCGATCCTCATATTGGAAAGTTTAAGCAAAAACTAAGTTTTGTCCATGGAAAAGATGTGGCAACACTAGCAGTAAAAGCACTGTTTTTAGAACAGGCAAATGGAATTTACAATGTAACGGACGGGCAGGTTTATGGCAGATATGATTATGGAATCATCATAAAAAAAATATTAAATAAAAAGGCCTTTAGGGTACACATTCCAATTGGTCTTTTAAAAATAATATTGATTGGGGTAGAAAAAATTAATAAATCTCTTAACAAGGTTTCTCCCGTAAACAGGGAAAAGTTAAATGAATTGGCAGCAGAAAACTGGAGTTGCGATATTAGCAAAGCAAAAAACATCCTTGGTTATTTACCGGTTTACGATTTAGAACTTGGGTTGAAGGAGTCTATCGATTGGTATGTAGAAAATAAATGGTTATAGTAGCACCAGTAAAGCAGGTAAAACAGAAGAATCACTTTTGAAATTCGCAACAATAAGTCAACAATTATGAAATAAATTAAATTGAATTTTGTAAATATTTTTTAAACAATTGTAAAAAGTTAAGCGATGAAACAACATATTCAACCGGCAGAAGGAAAATTGGGCATTCTAATCCCGGGTTTAGGTGCAGTAGCTACCACATTTATTGCAGGAGTAGAGGCGGTAAAAAAGGGTATAGCTAAGCCAATTGGCTCTTTAACCCAAATGGGTAATATCCGCATAGGCAAGCGAACCGAAAACCGTAACCCGGCAATAAACGAGTTTGTGCCACTGGCGCAGTTAAATGATATTGTTTTTGGTGGATGGGATTTGTA
>JANPNY010000331.1:0-6850 GCA_031427745.1 Chitinophagaceae bacterium
ACCTGCAGGCCCGGGTGGTGCAAGAGGCCGTGCCGTGTTCTCTTCGGATGATGCGGTGGAATGGGCACTTAAAGGCGAGCAGGTGATATTGGTAAGAGAAGAAACATCTCCTGAAGATGTGGACGGCATGCATAAAGCACAAGCCATTCTTACAACCAAAGGTGGCATGACGTCTCATGCTGCATTGGTAGCAAGAGGCTGGGGAAAATGTTGTATTGTTGGGTGCAGTGATATTGAAATTCATAGCGACACCAAAACTTTTCATGCACAAAATGGCGTAATTATTAAAGAAGGTGACTGGCTGAGCCTGAATGGCACAAAAGGTTTGGTGTATGAAGGCAGTATGGCATTAACGGATATTGACCTGGATAAAAACCAATCGTACAAAGACCTGATGAAAATGGTAGATAAGGTAAAAGTACTGGGCGTAAGAACCAATGCAGATACACCCAAGGATGCAGCACAGGCATTAAAATTTGGTGCCGAAGGAATTGGCTTGTTCCGCACAGAGCATATGTTTTATGGAGAAGGAAGTGAAAGGCCATTGTTCCTTTTACGCAAAATGATTATGAGTAAAACCGAAAAGGAAAGACGCAGTGCATTAGGAGAACTTTTTACGTTTGTTAAAAAAGATTACAAGAGCACCATGGCCATCATGAATGGCCGCCCGGTAACCTTCCGTTTGCTTGATCCGCCATTGCATGAATTTGTTCCACATGATGTTGAAAAACTACAGCAGCTGAGCAAAGAATTGGGTATTAGCATGAGCCTGTTAAAAAGAAGGGTATTGGCGTTGCACGAAAACAATCCCATGCTCGGGCACCGTGGTGTACGGTTAGGCATCAGCTATCCTGAAATTACAGAAATGCAGGTAAGGGCCATACTGGAAGCAACAGGCGAATTAATAAAATCGGGCATAAAAGCATACCCCGAAATTATGATTCCTGTAACCTGTACCGTAGAGGAAATATCGCACCAAAAAAAAATAGTAGACAGGGTGTACAAAGAGGCTTGTGTAAAAACAAAACTTAAAAAAATACCTTACCTCTATGGCACCATGATTGAAATACCAAGGGCAGCTTTGCTCGCCGCAGATATGGCTACATTTGCCGATTTCTTCAGCTTTGGTACCAACGATCTTACACAGATGAGCTTTGGTTTTAGCAGGGATGATATTGGTGGATTTTTACCCAACTATCTTGATCAGAAAATATTGAAAGATGATCCTTTTCAAACCATTGACCAGGACGGTGTGGGCGAGCTGATTAAGTTTGGAACAGAAAGAGGCCGTGATACAAAACCCCATTTAAAAGTGGGTATCTGCGGCGAACATGGTGGCGATGCAGAGAGTGTAAAATTCTGTCACAGAATAGGATTAAACTATGTGAGTTGTTCTCCATACCGGGTGCCCATTGCACGTTTGGCAGCAGCGCAGGCGGCGCTGGAAAACAGCTAGCACCCCGCAATAAAAAAATAAACTGCCCGTAAAGCGATATTTACGGGCAGTTTGCATTGTAGCTGATAAAAGCAATACAACACGTCACCACACTGCTGCGGAGTTCCGTCCGCCATTATTGCATTTAAAGTGAAAGTAATTTAAGTTGTTTATAATTAAAGTTCCTTAAATTTATTCACGATAAATTTTTACGAATTCCGCTTTCAACTTTATAAAAATTGCCAATATGCAAAAGAAAAAACAGTCGGGTACCCGCAGACAATTTATTAAACAAATTTCAGGCACTTCGCTTGCACTTGGTGTTGGATCATTTGCTGCTTTTGCAAATGACGAAGCTATGGAAGAACGTATTATTCATTATCAAAAAAATATAGCCGCCAACAATCAGATAAACATTGCAGTGATAGGCATGGGTATTATGGGCTTTAACAATACACAAACAGCATTAAAAATACCCGGTGTGCAACTGGTGGCTGTTTGCGATTTGTACACCGGCAGGCTTGAAAGGGCAAAAGAAGTGTATGGAAAAAATCTTTTTGTAACCAATGATTACCGTAAAATTTTAGACCGGAAAGATATTGATGCCGTAATTATTTCTACCAGCGATCATTTTCATGCCAGAATCACTATAGACGCATTACAAAAAGGAAAGCATGTTTATTGCGAAAAGCCGATGGTACATTCAATTAAAGAAGGGCAGGCTGTTATTAATGCTCAAAAAGCAAGCAACAAAATTATGCAGGTTGGCAGCCAACGGGTAAGCAGTCTTATTTATGCCAAAGCAAATGAACTGTATAAAGCTGGCGAAATAGGCAAGCTAAATATGGTAAATGCCATCTACGACAGGCAGGATGCACTCGGTGCATGGCAATATACCATGCCTGCTGATGCATCGGCTGAAACTGTTGACTGGGACCGGTACATTGCCGGCATGAAAAAAATACAGTACGATGCAAAAAAGTTTTTCTGGTGGCGCAACTACCAGGCTTTTGGTACTGGCATAGCGGGAGATTTATTTGTACACCTTCTTTCAGGAACGCATGTTATCACCGGCGCTAAAGGGCCGGAATCTATCTACGCTGCAGGGCAATTGTGTTACTGGAAAGATGGCCGGGATGTACCGGATGTAATGACGGGGATTATGCAATATCCTGAAACGCCGGAGCACTCGCCTTTCCAATTAACACTACAGGTAAATTTTGTAAGTGGCACCGGCGGTAACGAACTGATAAGGTTTACCGGCGATGAAGGAACGATGGATATTGGCTACGATAGCCTGACGATACGCCACAATAAAATGGCAAAAGCGCCTGGGATTGGCGGATGGGATGCGCTCACCACTTACCCAAAAGCAATGCAGGATACCTTGCGGCAAAACTATAACAACCGGTACACACCCGAAGAAAGAAAAAGAGAGCAAAAACCAGATATAATTTACAAAGAGCCGGCCAATTTTGATGAACATCTCCAGCATTTTATAGTATTTTTTGATAGTATACGATCAGGGAAACCGGTGGTGGAAGATGCTACATTTGGCTTTAGGGCTGCAGCGCCCTGTCTGGCATGCAACGAAAGTTATTTTAAGAAAAAAATAATTTATTGGGATGCAGACAAAATGGAAGTAAAAGAAAACTAAACATTTTACTGCATTGTACTACATAAAATTTTTATAAAGATTACCTGCCATTTTTTTATTTTATTAAAATTAAAAACACCAGATTATGAAACAATCAAGACGAAAGTTTATTGCAACAGGTTCGTTATCACTTGCCGGAACCATTATTTTTTCCAATAACCTTTTTGCTAATAGCAAACCGCATAATACAACACTGGGCATACAGCTATATTCTGTAAGAGATGACATGAAAAAAGATCCGCTGGGCACCTTAAAACAACTGGCAAAAATGGGCTACAAAGATGTTGAACATGCCAATTATGTTAACAGAAAATTTTATGGTTATACGGCTTCGGAATTTAAAAAAGTTTTAGATGGACTTGGCATAAAAATGTCGAGCGGTCATACAGTTATGTCAGATTCGCATTGGGATAAATCGTCAAAAGATTTTACGGATGTGTGGAAACAAACTATAGAAGATGCGGCCATTGCAGGGCAGCGGTACGTGATAAGCCCCTGGCTCGACATCAGCCTTCGTAACAATTATGATGACCTTGTAAGCTTTTTAGACGTGTTTAATAAATGCGGTGAACTGTGCAAAAAATCGGGCTTAAAATTTGGCTATCACAACCACGATTTTGAATTTAGCAATTCCCTTAATGGTAAAATGATTTACGATATCATACTCCACAACACCGACCCTGCATTGGTAACCCAGCAAATGGATATTGGCAACATGTATGATGGAGGCGGCAGACCGCTGGAATTGTTAAAAAAATATCCCGGCAGGTTTGAAAGTATGCATGTAAAGGATGAAATACCAGCAGCCAAAAAAGAAGGCGAAAAAGCCACCCACGAGAGTAGTATTTTAGGCAAAGGCATTGTGCCGGTAAAGGAAATAATTGACCTTGCAAAAAAAATGGGGGGCACTACCGAATTCATCATTGAGCAGGAATCTTACCAGGGAAAAACACCACTTGAGTCTGTTCAGGAAGATCTTGCAATTATGAAAGGCTGGGGATATTAATTTCAATTTTGCATGTGCAAGTTCCGGGTTAGCATTTCTATTGTTGGTCCGGGCTAAAAGGCAATGTGGATCATCGTTGGCCTGTCCCGATTTTTCGGGAGTCGCCCTCCCGTTCGAACGCAAGCCCGAAAGTATTCATTCTGGCGGGGCATTCAGCCGGGCGGGCTTGTACATTTTCAGCTATTGGGCACATTTTTAAACTATCATAAAGTTTACACCTTTTTTTAAAAGGTGTAAACTTTTAAAAAGCTGTTA
The DNA here is from genome assembly GCA_031427745.1 of Chitinophagaceae bacterium. Taxonomy (GTDB): domain Bacteria; phylum Bacteroidota; class Bacteroidia; order Chitinophagales; family Chitinophagaceae; genus Ferruginibacter. The sequence goes on from JANPNY010000331.1 coordinate 4,354, forward strand.
ACTTTTAAACCATCAGGCATAAGCAAATAAAAAATTAAACACCACAGGCAGTGCTGTACCTGGTAAGGCACTCAACCTGCAATTGAGGTTCTGTTCCTACACAGACTTTGCTAAGTTAAGTTTCCACAGCCGCTTCTTTAGTGCAGGGATTATGAAAAAAAATAAAAAAGCCTTTAGCCCAAAACAAGTCTATTAAAGTTTACATTTAGCCTTCAAAAATAGTTGATTCATGAAAATTTCACTGCTACTATTCACGCTGCTTTTCAGCATAAAAGCCTTTGCACAAACGCTTCCAAACTTGGATGGCATCAAACTGGAAAAAGCCTCCGATTACAAACTTGCAGAGCCCTTCGCATTGCAGACAGCCAATTATCTATTGTCAACCCCTTTTAAAAAAGAGGATAAAGACGTAATGAAGTCACTTATGTTTATGGGCAAATGGATGAACGGAACCCCCGACTACTCTTTTTCTGTTGCTGATATGGAAGACAAAATTGGCAGAGATAATGATTTGCTTGGTTTGTACATGATTTCAAAAGCAAAGTACATTCTGGAAAATAAAGCCAATGTCAAAGATTCAAAACTGGTAAAATTAAATGCGGTGACTTTGTTACTGAATTATTGCAGCAAAAAAGAAAATTTAGTGAGGATGACAAAACAATTAAAGAAACTGGCAGAAGCAAAAGAGAAGGGTGAATTAGAAAAGGCCTTATAAGGCTGTGTACACACAGGCGCACAACACCGCCCAGTCTCGCCTTGTTACTGAACAAGTTTCTTTAGCCGCTGCAACAATACACAGGTTTCAGTAACGTGTTGGCGCCGGCGGCTGGTGAAGGGTTTCCTTGTCCATCGAACGTGCAAACGCTGGCACAGGTTTATTTTTTTATAAAGTCAATAATAGTTTTGTTCATCCTATTTCGCACCCTCCAATATCTTAATATAATTAGCTCTTTCGTAAGCCGTAGGATCACTAATGTGTTGCTGACTCATGCTACCTCTAAATGCATCTATATTGTCAAAGCCCATTCTACCCATCCATTCCTCCAGCTCTTTATGCATGGTTATTAAATAAGGAATACCCTTTTTGTATAAAGACGATGCAGTCATCACCACATCCGCACCGGCAAGCAGGTATTTTATAACTTCAACAGCGCTCTGAACACCGGTTGTAGCAGCCAGGGAAATATTAAGTTTTCCATACAGCATGGCAATCCACAAAAGCGGCAATCTTATTTCGCTTGATTCGCTGTATTGTAAATCATTTTTAATGGTTAGTTTTTCAATGTCAAAATCGGGTTGATAAAACCGGTTGAATAAAACTAGGGCATTGGCACCTGCCTGCTGCATCCGGACAGACATATTACCCATTGCACTGAAATAAGGATTCAATTTTACTGCTACCGGAATTTTCACCGAGCGTTTAATGCCATCAATAACATTCAGGTAGCGATGCTCCACTTCTGCTGATGACATCCTCAAATCTCCCGGAATAAAGAAAATGTTTACTTCCAGTCCATCTGCCCCAGCCTGTTCAATTTGCCGGGAGTAATCAATCCACCCTTCGTTAGTAATACCATTTAAACTTGCAATTACAGGGAAATCTACCCGGCCCTTTGCCCGGTGAATATATTCCAGGTAAGCATCTGCCCCCACATTAAAATCGTCCAGGTTGGGAAAATAATCCGCTGCCTCTGCAAAACTATCAGAGGTGCCAGACATCACCGCTTTATAAGCAGATTCTTCCCGCCTTATTTGCTCTTCAAACAAAGAAAAAAGCACGACCGCCCCTGCACCGCTTTCCTCCATTTGTACAATATTATCTGTTTGTTCAGATAAGGTACAGGCAGATACTACAATCGGCGAATGTAATGTAAGCCCCATGTAGGTTGATTGCATTTTCATAACATGTTTTTTATTTTTTTTATACCGGCTGCAAAGCCCTGGTTGAGCTGCATTGGCGACGCTCCGTTCAACAGTTGAATACCTATTTTGCTCTTCAATAATGTTTACACGTTTTCATAAAGTTTACACCTTTTTAGAAAGGTGTAAACTTTTCTTGAAGGATGTAAACTTTCCTTTTCAAAAAAAGCTGTAACCGTTTCTTGAAAAGTGTAAACTTTAGTAATGGTTATCCAATCGGAACAAAGTCACTTGCCTTTTTTGTGGCCGGTTCTTCGTATGTTTTCCATTTTAAATTCACCAGGCCCTGTGCATGCTTCATCAGTCTTTCTGCAGCTTCAGGGTTCGTCATGGTAAGCACTTTATACCGCAATTCGTTGTAGGCATAATTTACTCCTTTTCATAAAGTTTACACCTTTTTAAAAAGGTGTAAACTTTTCTTGAACGGTGTAAGCTTTCGTTTTTAAAAAGCTGTAAACTTTGTAAATACTCATCCAATCGGAACAAAGTCACTTGCCTTTTTTGTGGCCGGTTCTTCGTATGTTTTCCATTTTAAATTCACCAGGCCCTGTGCATGCTTCATCAGTCTTTCTGCAGC
>JANPNY010000332.1:0-2040 GCA_031427745.1 Chitinophagaceae bacterium
GGTGCTGCTTTTATTGCACGAGTACAACCTTAAAAGTGTGGGCATCAATGATACCGGCACGCCCGACGCCTCTTTAATGAGAGAAATGGTAGCGAAGATGATGGGTTAGTGAATGGTGAATGGTCAATGGTGAATAGTGAATGGTGAGTTGTGAATGGTCAATGGTGAATAGTGAATGGTCAATAGTGAATGGTTGTATAGACAATGGTAAATGGTCAATGGGTGATTAGTGATTAATGAATTATCAATTATCCAATTATCAACTATCAATTATCAACTATCAATTATCAATTCTACTCCGTTCGTAAAAATTCAACAGCCTGCTCTTTGTCCTTTGCCAGCTGCCTTTTTAACTCATCCAGCCCAGAAAATTTTTGTTCGTTGCGAAGGCGTTTTAAAATGGTGACTGTTAGCACATCTCCATAAATTTCCTTGTCAAATTCAAATATATTTACTTCAATCATCCGCTTGGTGCCCTCTACTGTTGGGCGGATACCAATGTTCATCATGCCTGTTAAGAGCTGCGTGGGCGCATCGGTAAAAGATTTATCAGCATCTTTTTTATGTAAATGCACCTGCACTGCATACACCCCATTGCATGGAATTAATTTTTTATCTTCTTCAATGGAAAGATTTGCAGTTGGATATCCAATAGTGCGGCCCAGTTTATTACCTTCTACGACCGTACCGCTGAAAAAATAGGGATAGCCAAGATACTCATTGGCGGTTTCAATATTCCCTTTTAGCAAGGCTTGCCTTATGCTGGTAGAACTGATGGTATTATTTTGCAGCATAAAACCCGGAATTTCTTTTACAACATAATTATATTGTGCAGCTTTTTCCTGCAGCAAATCAAAGTCTCCGCTGCGGCTCTTACCAAAGCGGTGATCGTGGCCAATGATGATGGTATTTGGATGAAAAGTTTTTACCAAAAAATTTTCAATGTACTCCTCCGCAGTCTGTAACGAAAATTCTTCCGTAAAGGGAGTTACCACTAAATGCTGAATACCATATTTCTCCAGCAGCATAATTTTTTCCTGTATGGTATTCAATAAAAACACTTCTGTTTGCCGGGCAGCTATTACCTGCCTAGGATGAGGATAAAAAGTAATGATGACGGTTTCGCCATTTATACGGACGGCTTCTTCCTTCATCAACTGAATAATTTGCTGGTGGCCGGTATGAACACCATCAAATGTACCAATGGTTACAACGGCATTTTTAAAAACGGGCAGATGTTGAATATCGTAATGTACTTTCATATTAAGAGGGTGCAAAACTAATTGATAATTTATTAATGGATAATTGATATTTGAAATTAGTTTTGCAGCACAAATTATATCATGAGCCTGTATAGCAAAAGAGGGGTTTCTGCCCAAAAAGAAGAAGTACACGAAGCAGTAAAAAATCTTGACCAGGGTTTATTTCCCAATGCATTCTGCAAAGTTTACCCCGATTATTTAGGAGGAGATACCAACTGGATAAACGTAATGCATGCCGATGGAGCTGGTACAAAAAGTATTTTAGCTTACCTCTATTGGAAAGAAACAGGAGATATCAATGTATGGAAAGGCATTGCACAGGATGCAGTTGTTATGAACCTGGATGATTTGCTGTGTGTGGGTATTTACGATAATATTGTTTTTAACTCTACCATCGACCGCAATAAGCATTTGATACCCGGCGAAGTGTTGAGTGCCATCATTAATGGTACACAGGAATTATTTGATACACTGAAATCCTTTGGCGTAAATATTCATTACCTCGGTGGTGAGACGGCTGATGTAGGTGATGTGGTAAGAACTGTTGCCGTAAATGGAACCATGACCTGTCGCTGGCCAAAAAGCAAAATCATCAGCAATGATAAAATAGCAGCAGGCGATGTGATTGTTGGCCTGGCAAGCTACGGACAGTCTACCTATGAAACCCAGTACAACAGCGGACTTGGCAGCAACGGGCTAACCAGCGCAAGACACGATGTGTTGAATAAGTATTATGCCGAAAACTTTAAAGAGAGTTACGATAATAATTTGCCGGATG
>JANPNY010000333.1:0-4375 GCA_031427745.1 Chitinophagaceae bacterium
TTTTATGTGAAAAAGGTCCTGGATATTTTTAATTTTAGAGGTAGCGTGGCGCTCAAAACTCATCCTGGCGTCGGTTTCGCTCATGCCTTTGCCATTATCAATTACCTGCACCAGTGCTTTGCCTGCATCATTTACAATCAATTGAATTTCGGTTGCTTCGGCATCTACCGCATTTTCCAGCAGTTCTTTTACAGCGCTTGCTGGCCGCTGTATCACTTCGCCGGCGGCAATTTGGTTGGCGATATTATCGGGCAATAATTGTATGATGTCGGGCAAAATATTTACTATTATTTTTGGCAAAATTACAAAGATACAGGCGGATATTTTTACCGAATCTTTAAATTAAGGCATACACTTCTTTAATAATAAAAACAGCCCATCCTGGTTTATCAGATTATGCTGGCAGCGATTGATTGTGCGGAAAGCTGCATGCCTTCCATATGATTAATATGCACAAGGCCCGGCTGTTTTCCCTTTTCAAAACTGCCAAAAATATGCTGTACCTGCAATGCTTTGGCGCCATTGATGGTGGCCCAACCCAACAACTCCTGCAACAGAATGTTGTTGTTGGTAGCCCTTTGAATGGATTTAATTTCTTCCAGCATATTCAATTGCCTGTTGCTGGCATAACTGTCTGTGCCAATGAGGATGCTGCAATTATTTGCCCGAAGCAGGTTGATGGGTGGTGCCTGTTGTTCGATGTATACATTGGCATTGATGCAAAGGCAATGGTATATTGCGGCGCTGTTTTTTTGATTATTGCTATATTCCCTTGTGAAATCAATATCTGCCTGGGAAGTAAAGGTATTGTGCACCAAAATGATGGATTGCTGATGGGTAAAATTGGGCAGCCAACTTTGTAGGCTTGTTAGCCCGGTACTTTCAAAACCACTAATATCGATACCGAGGTTTTGATATAATGTTAAAAAGCCGCCGGTTTTGTGTTGATACAATTCATTTTCTGCCAAACACTCCTGGTTATGAATGGTAATTAGCTGCCCGGCCGTTCGCTCATTAAGCAATTGAAATAATTTTTTTGATACCGAATAGGGGGAATGAGGAGCATAAGCAATAGGGGATTGGTCAGCTTTCGGTTGTGGGTTGTTGTTCGTGAGGCGTCGATCGTCCATTTCCTTAAATTGCCTGTACACATGCTCCATTTCTGCTAACCGCTTTTCGGCGGCGGCATCAACAAAGCCACTTACCTCAATAAAATTATGCCAGTAGATGGGGCTGTTTTCTTTATGGCGGATAGAATTAGCCGTATTACAAATATCTCCCACAGCCACAATACCCGACTGGTACATTTCTTCCGCCGCATCATCAATGGCTTGCTGCAATACATCATCAGTTGCTTTTCTTTGTGCCATTACCTGTTGCACAAAATTTACCAGTCCGCCGCCCTCGGGTATTAAGCCTTTTAAATGGCTAAGTTCAATATGGCAATGGGCGTTGATGAAGCCGGGACAAATTAAGCCGTCCAGGTATTGAATTTCATCTCCGGCGTCCTGAACAGGAACTATGTCGAGAATGCATCCTTTATCATCGGTGATAATCGCCTGTTGGGCGGGCAACATTTTATAGCCGTTAAAAATATAATTGGCGGTGAATTTTCTGTACAAATTGATTGGTTGAGATAATGTAAATTTGCAACCGCTTATGTATGCAGTTGTACTAAAAAGTTGCATAAAGGTAAACTGTACAAGAGTGCGACGCAACGATGTTGCCACAATTTATACAGCCGGGTTCAAAAAAAAATTAAAAAAATATGCCCTGTTAATTGAGGGCGTTTGTGAAATATGCTAGACAAATTAGATGCTATAAAGGCAAGATTCGATTCGCTGGGAGTTGCACTAACTAACCCGGAAATTGTAAGTGACAATAAAAAATTTGCCGCAACCAGCAAGGAATACCGCAGCCTGGAAAAAGTGGTAATAGCAAGGGATGCCTATGTAAAACTGCTGGACGATATTGAGTTTAACAAAGAAGTGCTGGGAGGAGATGATGCAGAAATGAGGGATTTGGCCAAGCAGGAATTACCGGAACTGGAAGCAAGAAAAGAAGGGCTGGAAAAGCATCTCCGCAATTTGCTGATTCCTAAAGATCCCTATGATGAGAAAAATGCTATTCTTGAAATAAGAGCAGGTACCGGCGGTGATGAAGCCTCGCTTTTTGCAGGTAATTTGTTACGCATGTACCTGAAGTATTGTGAAAAAAAGGGCTGGAAAACAGCGTTATTGAGTGAAAGTGAAGGAACAGCAGGCGGATATAAAGAAGTTCAGCTGGAAGTAACCGGTGATGATGTTTATGGCACGTTGAAATTTGAAAGTGGCGTTCACCGGGTACAACGGGTGCCGGATACAGAGGCGAGCGGGCGGGTGCATACCAGTGCTGCTACGGTTGCGGTGATGCCTGAAGCAGATGAAATAGATTTTGAACTTAAAGAAAGCGATGTAAAAATGGAAACTGCCCGTAGCGGTGGAGCCGGCGGACAAAACGTAAATAAAGTTGAGACAAAAGTATTTTTAACCCACAAGCCCACAGGTTTGGTAGTGATGTGCCAAACAGAACGCAGCCAGCTGGGCAACAAGGAAAAAGCAATGGACATGATGCGTACCAAGTTGTATGATGAAGAGGTGCGTAAGGCAGAGGAAGCCATTTCTCATAAAAGAAAAAGCCTGGTTAGCACCGGAGACAGAAGTGCTAAAATAAGAACCTATAACTATCCACAGGGCAGGGTAACCGACCATCGTATTGGGTTAACGGTGTATAATTTAGATGAGGTACTCAACGGCGGCGTTCAGGATTTTATAGAAGCACTGCAATTTGCCGAAAACGCAGAAAAACTGGCTACTCAAAATTAACAGTACCCAAAAATAATTACCGCTGATTGCTTTGACGCTTTAATAGACAGTGTTATATTTATACAAAAAATATTATGCTGGAAAATCTCTTCAATTTAATCAAAGAGCAAAGTGTTAGCGACGTAATTGATAACCCAATAATTCCTAATGAAAAAAACGACGCTGTAATAGGCGATGCTACCGCTTCGGTAGCAGAAAGTTTCCAGGGAGTTTTGGCAGGAGGCGGGTTACAGAATATACTTTCTTTATTTGGCGGCAACCAAAACTCCGGGTCGGCAAGCAGTTTATTGAACAACCCCATTGTGGGTAATATTATTACCAGTTTTACCAATAAGCTTACCGCTAACCATGGCATTGCAGGCGACCAGGCAAGCGGCATTGCAAATAATCTAATTCCCGGTGTTATCAGCAGCTTAATTAATAAAACCAATAATCCCAACGACAGCAGTTTCGATATCAATAGCATCATTGGTTCTTTAACAGGCGGTGCAACGGGGGGCGGAAGTGGCATCGATTTGCAGGGTTTGATGGGTAAACTTACCAATGGCGGCCTCGATGCAAATGGAGACGGGCATGTAGGATTAGATGATATTATCAGCAAAGTAAGTGGTGGCGCCCAACAGCAACAGGCTGGCGGAGGCGGATTGTTTGATATGATTAAAGGGTTTATGAAATAGGTAGTAAGTACTTTTAAATTAATGTTAAAGCATTTTGTTACGAATTACTTAACATCATTGAATGATTGAATACCTTAATTTTACAGTATCAAATTATTAAAAGCAATAAATTATTATTGAATTAAAATAATCAGTTCTTTGTTACGTTATAAAAAAGGATGTGCTGATAAAAACTGTTACAATAGTTTTAACAGATCAATTAAATCCATTGGCATCCGATTTGCGTAATTAAGATTAGAACACACAACCAATAAAAATTTAAGAATTTCTCATAAGCAGTTAGTTTTGGTAAACGGCCCCGATTTCTATCGGGGCTTCTCTTTTGTACCAACTGAAGGAAATGGTTGAAGAGCTGATAATAATTCCACAGCAGCCACCCAAAAATTTGCCAATACCGGCATTACCAGGTTACATTGTTTCCTGCAAAAGACTGGTGAAATTGATGGGCTATCATCAGAAGTAACAAAATCAACTTCAGTACCGGCTATCCATTGCAAGTACTCACTTCGCTGCGCTGCGTTCCGTGCTTTCCATTGCTATCCGGCATCCATTGGGCGGATGTTTTTCAATGGGGCTTTAATGGTGATATGGGGTGGCCGTATTGTCTTCTTTTTAATTTATATGTTGACGAACAGGCAAAACAGAAAGCAGAACAAAATATTAAAGATCTAAAAATAGACTCTACTGCTGCTAAAAAAAGGCTTTTTGCAAGTAGGAAGTTAACAACAGAACTCCGCTTTGTCGAATTGATAAACGTGAATGCTGCCGACCGCCAAGGCTTCGAGAATCTGCTCCGTATCGGGGTGTTTCGAATCCGCGAGGGACATGAGGTAT
>JANPNY010000334.1:0-12430 GCA_031427745.1 Chitinophagaceae bacterium
ACACAACTTGCACTCAGCTATATTTTAAGTTATCCGCAAGTCTCTACCGTTATCCCGGGAATAAGAACAGCCGATCATGTATTTAGCAATACAAAAGGCTTATTTAAACCGGCAGCAGAAGATATCAGCCTGATCGAAGACTTGGGCCTACAGGAATTTGGTAAGATGATGGAATTGATTAAACAACAAGGATAAACAATTGTAAATTTTGCAATGGTAAAAGCCAGCAGTTTTTTTTTAATTAAATGGATGATGCTTCAATTGCTTTCAAAATATTAGAAAGCCCTTTTGCTAATTTTTCAGTTTTATCCCAGCTGTACCCAATGCGCATGTAGCGGCCATCTTCTTCAAACCAATGTCCACGGCCAACATAGGTGCTGTATTTATTAAGCAATACTTCATGAAAATTCCGGGTATCAATGGCAATCTCTTTTTTAATACGGGGAAAACATACACAGCCTCCCTGCGGCTCTACCCACTCCAGCAACTGCTGCTGTTGCATAAAGTTCTTCAATACGGTAAAGTTGTTTAAAATCATTTGCTTTACCGGTGCAAACAGCTTTTCTTTATTCATTAAATACCGGCAGGCTATTTCTTCATCAACAACCGAATTGGTAATAAATATTTGTTCCTTTGCTGCCAGAAAAGTTTCCATTAATTCCGGGTTCCTGCAAACAATCCAGCCCATGCGTATCCCCGGTAAACCATAAGATTTTGACATAGATGATATGCTTATTACCCTATCTGACAGCGTAGCAGCCAACGGAAGCGGCTTCACAAAACTCATTTCCCGATAGGTTTCATCCATCAGCAAAAAGGTTTCTTTCTTTTCAATGATGGCAATTATTTTTTGCAGTGTTTCTTCATCAATTAATACGCCTGTTGGATTGTGAGGATAGGTTAAACTAACCAGTTTGGTGTTGGGTGTAATCATCTCTTCCAATGCATCCAAATCAAGCTGGTAACCATTATCAAAATTCATTTGCAGGTAAGATATGGTTGCACCAATTGCACGGGGCGTTTCAATATTGGTAGCATAATTCGATTTTGCAATCACCGCATGATCACCTTTATCCAGCATGGAAGTGGCAACAATAAAAAGTGCTGCAGCAGCGCCGGGTGTAACCAGCACATCCTCTCCTGATACATTAATTCCATCGGCAATCAACCCTCGTAAAGCAGGTTTGCCTTTATGATCTCCATAAAAAAGCACAAGATCTTCCAAAGAAATACCCAGGTCGCTTAAGCGCTGGTCGGTAAAGGAACTCTCGGAAAGATTACAATCTATATTTTCATAGCCATAACCTTCGGGTGCTTCTATTTCAATAGGCATTCGTTTATATATCATAAGCTTATTTTTTATTTTATAAATGTAAAGTTTATCCCGATTTTAAATTGATCAATTTTGCCTCAATAGCATTATTTTTAATGCTGATATTTTTTTACAACGTTAACGGCATATAAGCTTACAAAAAAACTGCATGAAAAAAATAACTGTATTTGTATTGATTCTATTGGTTTTAAAAAGTGAAGGCCAGGTACTCTCCATGCGTGAGCAGGCAAAGGTGATGGATGAATTGCTGGCGGACAGGCTCAACAATTTATTGCCATCGCTAATGGAGAAAAATAACATTGATTTATGGGTTTTAATCAGCAGGGAATATAATGAAGACCCGGTTTTAAAAACGATGTTACCCGCTACCTGGCTAAATGCAAGAAGAAGAACGATGCTTGTTTTTTATAACAATCCACAACAAAAAATATTTAAAAAACTTGCCATAGCACGGTACAGCGTTGGCGATCAGATAGAAGCAGCCTGGGATATGAAGGCATTCCCCGACCAATGGGATGCACTCATTAACGTAATTAAAAAATATAATCCTGCAAAAATTGCCTTGAATACTTCCGAGGATTTTGCTCACGCCGATGGCATGGACCATACAGAATACAAACAATTTACCGGCAAGTTACCTGCCAGCTATTTAAACAGGGTTGTTTCCTCCGAACCATTGGCTGTTAACTGGCTGGAAACAAGAACTGAAAGAGAAATGCAGCTATACCCCCAACTCGTTAATATAACCCATAACATTATCCGGGAAGGCTTTAGCGACAAAGTAATTACACCCGGCATTACTACAACGGAAGACCTTGTGTGGTGGTTCAGACAAAAAGTAAATGACATGGGATTAACCACCTGGTTTCATCCATCTGTAGAAATACAACGTATGGACCAGGAGGTTTTTGACCACCTAAAAGCCTTTACCAACGAGGACTCCGCTAAGTTGATATTGCCCGGCGACCTGGTACATGTTGATTTTGGCATTACCTATTTAAGATTAAATACCGACATACAGCAACACGTATATGTTTTAAAACCCGGCGAAACTGCTGCACCTGAATTCTTAATCAATGCATTCACAAAAGCCAATCGACTGCAGGACATATTGACCAGTTCGTTTGCAGCAAATAAAAGCGGTAACGCTATTTTAGCCGATGCGCTGGCCCAGGCTGCAAAAGAAAATATTGAAGCTACTATTTACACCCATCCGTTAGGCTACCACGGTCATGCAGCGGGACCAACCATTGGTTTATGGGATCAGCAAAAAGGTGTGCCGGGCAGCGGTGATTTCCCCATGCATTACAACACCTGTTACTCCATTGAACTAAATGCTGCAACTGAAATTCCGCAATGGAAAAAGAAAATCAGCATCATGCTGGAAGAGGATGGCTTTTTTAATGAGAAAGGTTTTCGTTATATCAATGGCAGGCAAAAGCAATTATACATTTTGCAGCAAAGCAACCCTACCTTAGCTGATTGATTTATTTCTTAAAGCCGGTTTATCATTTGGGTAGACCCGCTTTTTTATGTTCCGACTGAATATATTTTACGAACTGGGAAAATAGTTTTTACTCTAATTTATGCAACAATTAAACCTACAAAAAAGGGTCGCTTTTGCCCTAATCAATTTTCTTTTCTTTTTTGGCTTTGGTGTAACTGGAATTTGCCAGGGAAATAATGCAGCCCTCATTTCCCGCAATACGTTTTATGCAGATTTTGCATCTAAAGACGTTTACTATTCAATCAATTTCGATCATATTTTTCGCAGAGGAAATAAACTCAGCTATAGCTACCGGGCCGGGGTTTCTATCTTAAAAGATGCTTACAGTTTTCCCATCGGTATTCAATGTTTTACCGGCGCTAATAATTCTCATGCTGAGTTCAGTCTTACATTGATTCCGTATGTTGATCATTCAGCAAAATCAAGGAACAGGTTCGACAATACTGATAAGTTTCTATATGTGGAGCCGGGTGTTGGTTATCGATACCAGGCGCCCGGTGGAGGTCTTTTCTTTAAAGCAATTTTTACCCCTATAATCCTTTTAGATCCGCCATCCAACGATTTCTGGAACATGGATGCCAAATTATTTGCCGGTGGAAATATTGGTATCGGTTATACCTTTCCTAAGCGCTAACCTGTGGTTAATCCTGGCTAATGATAAAAGTATTTTTTAGGCAGATGACTTTGTATTACTTTTCGAGCTTTTAATACTATTTGATTTATTGAAATAGCCTACAATGTAAGTGCAGGCAACTCCTCGTATTCAAAAGCTACTGTGGGATCTTCCTGCTGACGAAAATTTTTTTGTATCGGATAAGCATTCATATTTTCTGAAGCAAGTTGGTGAGCTGCTAATTCCTGGATTCGTTGTTCACTGGGATAACCCAACAGCCATTCGTAAGCAAGAGCCTCCGGCAAAATAGTGGGCATTCTTTTTTTATTGTTGTGAACCTGTTGCATGAGGCTGTTGGCTGCGGTGGTAACAATTGCAAATGTGTTGAGGGTTTCTCCGGTTTCTTTGTCGGTCCATGGTTGCCATATGCCCGCCATGAAAAAATAGGATTGTCCGGGCAGGTTAACCAAATACGGATAGGCAATATCCTTTTTTGCATGTGCCGGTTTAAAATGCCGCCACTCATAAAAACAGGAAGCTATAACGAGGCACCTTCTTTTCAATGCTGCATCCCTGAACATTTTACTACTCAACAATTTTTCAGCTGTGGCATTCAGCCATGGAATACCTTGCTTACGAGCCTGTTTTACCTCCTCCATAGTTTTTATCCAGGGTGGTAAAAACTCCCAATGCATGGATTCAATTTCTATATCATTGCCTGCCGCATTGGCTCTTAGCACCTCCCAGTTGCCATATTCAAACCCGCTACGTAATAACCCGAGGGCCGCTTCAGCGCCTAACTCTTTTTCAATTTGGTTAAGCCGAATAAACTGAACATGGGTAACTTTATAGCCAAGATAATTGCACATGCTTTGTTGGTTTTATGTTGAGTGAAATTAGTGCTGATGCAAGCTTTTGTTCTGCAAAGATATATCCTGAAAAAAGGTTACCATACCTATCAGCAACGGTAGTCATTTTTAACCATGAAGAACCATGATAGTGCCACAAATAAGTCTTAAAATTATCTTTTGCTGATACGATAAAATTTAACTTTATAGTTGCATCTTTGAATCTGCCTCAGCCTTACCCTGCAAACCTTCGTGAGGCCTGAATAAAAAAAAGATTCCCCTGTTTTTTACATTCAAAAAAGAATGAAGTGCAAAAATGAAATGGAATTATTTTTTGTGAAAGTTAGATCAAAATCCTACTTTTATGACTCACCAAAAAAAAGGAGGTATTCATGCAATCTACAGGTAATTCATGGACGTCTTCGGTTATTGTCGAATAACCAGACCGCTACATTAAAATAGCAAAGGCTTTTAAATAAGCCGCGGCCACCAGTTATCCTGGTGGCTTTTTATTTTTGGCAAGAGATTTTTGGGATGATCAGCTTTCAGTTTTTACTCCCTGCTGCTTTAAATTAAAAATTTGTACAAGCAAAGAATATAACTCAGGATGTTTTTGATGCAGCAAATCGGGGCGTTCAAAAAAGTATTCAGCTACTACAGCAAAAAATTCAGACTCATTAGTGGCACCGTACGGGTTGATATCACTCTCGTCATTTTTTATCAATGCTATTTCCTGCTGCATTCTTTGCAACCATGGAAGCAGGTACTGCTTGTCGAGTATAAAATTGGGAATGCCATCAATGCTTCCATCTGTTTTATCTACCAGGTGTACAAATTCGTGAATGGCAGTATTATTTTTGCCCGTTTTGTTACTAAAGGCCTGCCTGAGTTCATATTGGCTCAGGATCATAACGTTATTCATGGAGCCGCTTCCTACCATTCCAAGTATATCCCGGCCAGCGCCTTGTTGCTCAAAATCATGACTAAAAGAATCGGGATATAACAATATTTCATGCAGGTTGATGTAATGCCATCCGTCAAAATTAAAAATAGGGATGATGGCACTCGCTGCAATTAAAACTTTGTCTAAATCGGCTACGGTAGTTTTTACACCGGTAATTTTTACACCGGCTAAAAACTGTTGCATCCGTTCCTGAAAAGAGATTTGCTGTTGTGCGTTTAGCTGCTGGTAAAAGGGTATTTCATCCTGTAGTATTTTTAAATAAGCCGGAGATATTGGCCCTGCTTTTATTTGGGGAAGCGGCTGTTTATGGAATAGCCGGTACAATAAAACAACGGCAATGAGCACAATCAAAATCAATAAAAGAAAATTCATAATAAACTTACATTTAAGCATGCAGCACGCTGAAAATTCCCTCAGCTACATTATAGGTGCATGTAAAATTTACCACTGTATAAAAGGGTTGCCAACCTTTATAAAAGAATTTTAAACACTAAAAAGGTTGGCAACCCTTACGATAAAATTTTCTGACGAGCCGATTAATCAATTTTATCTACAAAAAAATGAGGCTTACGTTTATAAGTCTCATTTCATCCAGTTTAAATATCAATGCAACAAATAAATAAAGCAGCGGAACTAGGTCGCCTTATCGTTGGTATTTTGAATAAGACCGATACCAGCGATAAAAAATATAAGTCCGAGGACACCATACAAGATAATGGTTTTAATACTATAGGTTCCCTTACCTGTATTCATAAAATAGTAGCCTGCCACAATGAGACCCGCTACCCCAAATAAAGTCAGCAGTATTCCAATTAATCGTTTTTCCATAAAATCTTTTTTTATGATTAGGCAAACGAGATGCCCGTTATTCACATTGGTACTTAAAGGGATTATGGTAAAACTTATCTACAATTAAATAGGCTAGGTCTTTTGTTGAGCAAAACCTTACTCATTATGTGTATCTACGGCTTTGCTGTAAATACTTGTTCGTCAATAAAAGGCTGATTTCTTAATCGTTTTCCAGTGGCTTTAAATATTGCATTTGCAACTGCACCTCCGGTTGGCGGAAGTGCTGGCTCCCCAAGACCGGTTGGGTCTATACCATTATCTACAAAATGACATTCAATTTCCGGAATCTCTTTCATACGTATCAGCCGGTAATTATTAAAATTCTTTTGGTCTGTAGCGCCGTCTTTAAAAGTTAATTTACTGTACATGGCATGTCCTAAACCATCTGTAATGCCACCCATTACCTGCTGACGGGCGCCGCTCAGGTTAATAACCTGTCCACAATCTGCCGCTGCATAAATCTTTTTTACAACCGGCTTGCCTGCCTCCATCATTACTTCGCAAATCTGTGCCACATAAGACAGATGCGAATAATAAACACTAAATCCCTGGAAGACGCCGGGCTTTTTACCCCAGCCAGCTTTTTCAGAAGCCATCTTTATAACAGCTTCCATGCGATCGATGCTGTACTTAATAACACCGGCAGGCGCTGTTCTGGCTTTTGCCAGCAAATCGAGCCTGAATTGTACGGGGTCTTTACCTGCTGCCTCTGCCACTTCATCCAAAAAAGCTTGTTCGGCAAAGCCTAAAAAATTGGTGATGGGCGCACGCCACGCACCGGTTGTTATCGGCGATTTATGCTCCATGCTTTCAATCAATAAATTATCTACAGCGCCGGATGGGAAATTATCTTCCCTGGTTGTATTACCAGCATTGATGCCCACTCCCCTGCATTTATAGCCTGTTAAATTACCACTGCTGTCCAGTGCTGCCTCAAAGCGATAACGCACTGCAGGGCGATAACTGCCGCCGGTAATATCATCTTCTCTTGTCCAGATTACTTTTACCGGTGCTTTAATAAGGCTGGATAATTCGGCAGCTTCAACTACATAGTCAAACTTAAGGCGCCTGCCAAAACCACCGCCCAGTCTGGTGATTTCCAATGTAATCTTATCTTCGGGCACACCCAATAATTTTGACACTGCATTGCGTGCACTGGCAGGTGTTTGCGTAGGACCAACCAGTTCAATTCCGTCTGCTCTTACATCTGCAAAAAAATTCATTGGCTCCAGCGGGGCATGTGATAAAAACGGGCACTGGTACTCGGCCTTTACAATTTTTGAAGCTGAACTAAATGCAGCGTCCACATCGCCGTTCTTTCTTTTAACATCAAACTTTCCGGTATCCAATAATGTTTTAAAAATATTATTATGATCGGCTGTACTTTCAATAGCTCCTTCATTTTCATAGTCAATCTTCAATACTTTTCTTGCCTTCATCACTTCCCAGGTAGATTTACCCACCACAGCCACATTGTTTTTAAAAACCACCACATCAACAATGCCGGGCATTGCTTTGGCCGCTGCACTGTCTACAGATTTAATTTTTGTACCAAAAGATTCGGGTCTTTGTATCATGGCAAACAACATACCCTCCCTGTAAAAATCAAGACCATAAAGCGGCTTACCTGTAATGATACTTTTGTTGGCTACATTCTTAACGGGCTGACCAATTATTTTAAAATCACTGCGGTCTTTTAGTTTAACATCTTTAGGCACCGGCAACAGCGAAGCCTGTTCTGCCAAAGCACCAAAATCCAGTTGTTTACCAGATTTACTGTGTATTACCATGCCGTTGTTGGCCGTACATTCCTCCGCAGGTACATTCCATTGCTGTGCTGCAGCTGCTATCAACATGGCCCTTGCAGTGGCTCCAGCAGTTCTTAATCTTTTCCATGAATGGGGCACCGCACCACTGCCGCCGGTTAACTGTCGGTCAAAATTCTTTGTATCCAGTTTAGCCTGTAGCACTTTTACTTTCGTCCAGTCCGCATCCAGTTCTTCGGCCACAATCATTGGAAAAGAGGTCATGATATTTTGTCCGAGTTCCGGGTTGGGTGATAAAATAGTCACCAAACCATCGCTGGCAATTGACAGGTAACTATTAAATCCACTGCTGGCTGCAAAAGGAATTTTACTTATTAAAATGGGCGCTTCAGCTTCTGCACTAAACCAACTGAAACCCAGCATCAGGCCACCGCCTGTAATAGTGGTGAATTTTAAAAAATCTCTTCTGGAGGTATTTGTCTTTTGCATGAGATTAGATTTTAGTGCTGGCTAATTTAACTGCTTCTTTAATTCGATGGTAGGCACCACAACGGCAAATATTACCATTTAATGCATTTTCAATTTCTCCATCGGTGGGATGGGGTTTTCTTTTTAGTAATGCTGCGGCGGTCATTATCTGGCCCGCCTGGCAATAGCCACATTGCGGTACATCTACTTCATCCCATGCCAGCTGCAAAGGATGGTCGCCTTTTTCTGACAGGCCTTCAATGGTAGTAATGGCGGCTGTTTTAACGGCTGCAACGGGTAAAACGCAGGCCTTCATAACATTGCCGTTCATCAAAATACTACATGCGCCGCACTGTGCAACACCGCATCCAAACTTAGTTCCCAACAGGCCGAGATTATCCCTCAGCACCCAAAGTAAAGGCGTATCGGCGGCAACATCGGCCTTGTATTCCTTCCCATTTATTTGCAATGTATATACTGGCATTTTTAATAAGATTTTATGCTATAAAATTACGAAAAAATACAAACAGTAACGAGCTTTATTAGTAAACTATTTCTAACACCGATTAATGCATAAAGTTTGGCAGATGGCTGATAATAATTCTGACCCAAATCTGCAACACCGGAGCCTTCGTTTGTTGCATTACTTTCAGAAACGGGTACCTTTGCCGTTATGCAAAACAATCTGTTAGATGTTATTATCATTGGTGGCGGGCCTATTGGTCTTGCCTGTGGATTAGAAGCAAAAAAAGCCGGGCTCCGTTACATGATCATTGAAAAAGGAACGCTGGTTAATTCCCTGTATCATTACCCGGTAAACATGACCTTTTTTAGTACCAGCGAAAAACTGGAAGTAGGTGTTATTCCGTTTGTAAGCAACAATCCGAAGCCCACCCGGAATGAAGCGTTGGAATACTACCGCAGGGTAGCTGTTTCCGGCAGCCTGTCCGTTCATCTTTTTGAGGAAGTAGAGGCTGTAAAAAAAACGGAAGATCAATTTTTAGTTACTACTCAAAAGCAAACCTATTTTACCAGTAACATCATTGTATGCACCGGCTTTTATGACATTCCTTACCTGCTGAATGTACCCGGTGAGGAGTTGCAAAAAGTTAGGCATTATTACAACGATCCGCATTTTTATGCGTTTCAAAAAGTATTGGTGGTGGGTGCAGCTAATTCTGCTGTTGATGCTGCGTTGGAAACCTATCGCAAAGGCGCCGACGTAACCATGGTGATACGAAGTGAAGCCATTGGCGACCGGGTTAAATATTGGGTAAAGCCTGATGTGGAAAACCGCATTAAGGAAGGAGCAATCAAAGCCTATTTTAATGCTGGCATAGTTGCCATCCGGCCAAAAGAAGTGGATATACAAACCCTGGATGGCTTGCTTACCATTGAAAACGATTGGATACTTGCCATGACCGGCTATCAGCCAAACCTTTCATTTCTCCGCAGCATGGGTATTGAGTTAGGTGAAGATGCAGTCTGCAAACCTGCTTACAATGAAACTACGCAGGAAACAAATGTGCAGGGCATTTACCTGGCAGGTGTAATTTGTGGTGGCATGAATACGCATCGCCTGTTTATTGAAAACTCAAGGGAACATGCGGAGAAAATTGTTGGAGATATCATTGACAAAAAATTAAAAAGTAAAAAGTAAAAAGTTGATAATACTGCATTACATTTTTGAGGCTGTTATTTAATATAAAATTAAAAGTTGTTTTAATACTGAACGGAAGATGGCACACTAAAACCCATGGCAGCCATTTTATCTTCAAAATAGATTGGTTCAGTTCCGGTGACTGTTGTAGAAACGGAGCTTGTATCCCCACTACCCGAATCAGTTAATGCATCCGCCACCAACACCACGCCAATAACAGCTGCTGCAGTTTTCATCCAGCTAAGATTTTTATCTTCAATCCCGAAATTATCTTTTACCATTTCTAAAAATTTCTCTGATTTTTCTTTCCAGCCCTCCTTGAAAAAAAGCTTAGAAACTTTGTCAACACCAAAGCTACTTAATAAACTGAATGAAATTTCTTCCTGCTTTATTGCACCTGCCTGCACCAGCAGCCGGGCGGTATTATTAATGATATAGGCATAAGGCATGAAGGCAGCAATAGCCTTAGCAGCCGCTGCTTTTTCCATGTTTTCGGGGGTGATATTCCTGATTAAAATACAAACCAATGTTTGCAAATCGTCTTTACCAGATGCTTTGGCTGCTGTGTATAACTTTTCAAGTATTGAGGGGCTACCAGTGATGTAAGACATTTCAAAATCCGCTGCTGCGGTGGATATCGACGATAAAAAATCCAATCCCGGTATGGACCCAAACGGAGATTTTGCTTTTGCCAATACCAGTTGGCGTGTTGTCTCCACATTGTCCTTATAGAGTTTTACCAGCAACATATCTTCATTTTGCAATAGCTGGGTGCCGGGTTTACTTACACTTGCTTTTGGTACTGTATTTTGGGCTGCATTTTGAGTTGCAATGTCATTGGTGAGAACATCCCTCAGTTGTGATAACTGCGGCACGCTGCCATCCGGATCAACTTTAAGAATTGTTTTAAGGGTTAGTTGCTTTTTTAGTACGTCATCTTTTTTAAGCGGATATTTTGCTGAGATATCTTTAATACTTTCTGAAAAAGCCTTCAATATTTTTTCGCTATCCGATTGGCCGGTAAGTGTTTTATCAAAGGCTTTCATCGTTTCCTGTATGTACACATTGCTATGATCATTGCCACTAGCCTTCATGTCCTGCCTTTTCTTTATGTCTTCGAGCTCATTCAACACTCCTTTAAGCGACTCCGTTTTTTCAACCAACTTTTCCACTTGTTGTTGATTATCCTGTAAAGAAGTACCCTGCATTTTTGCAAGGCTTTTGCGGAGTAAATAATTCTGCAAGTACACTACCTGTGTGTCAAACTGCAAATCATCACTGGAAAAATCAACATACTCTTTGCCCGAGAGATGCGGCGACTTGTCAATATCAAATTTTTCAATCAGCAGCATTAGTATGGGCTTTTTTAATTTTACCGCCCTATCTATTTCAAACTGAACTCCTCCGCTGTTGTATGCCTGGCTGCTCCATACACAAATAAATATGTCGCAGGCATCAATACCTGCTGCCACCGTTTCGTTGATATGATCGCCCAGATCAATGTGCTTTTTATCAAGCCATACGTCATAATCTTTTTGTAAAAATACCAGGAGTTGTTTTACTCTTGCACCTGATTTATCGGCCCAGGCATGGCTGTAAAAAAGTTTGAGTTGCATGTTTTATATTTTACGTTGCATGTAAAATAATAATTAAAAACAGCTATTCAAATAGCAGCATTATTTTTTATTTTTTACTCAGAAATAAAACAGCATTAAATTGAAGAGCTTTAAAATTTATTTTCACGACCCGTATTAATCTTACTCCAACTTGCGCATGGCTACCGGCTAGCATACTAATCACTGCTTTTTTGTAGTATCTTTTTTCTTTTTAAACAAATCGTTTATCAATCCTTTTACAGATTCGGCGGGCTTTACAACAGGCTTACTGTTGTTGGTGCTATCCGTTTTATTACCTGCCATTTGTTTTATTAATGCGTCTTTAGCAGCATCAATGGCCTGTTTTTTTACCGATGCGATGGTATCTTTTACAGCGTTGGTTGCAGCTTGTTTGGTACTGTCGAAAGTAGCTTTTGCAAAGTCAATAGCCTGTGCTTTCATCTGGTCCGCTACACTTTCAGCCCCTTGTTTTAAATCCGTTTTTATGGTTGGATTTTTAATAAATCCTCCCAGTTTTATATTCAGATTAATGATGTCACTCACTTTTATTGGAACGCCTTTACTGTTCACCTGGCTCACAAGATTATTCACCAGTTGATTTCCTTTTTCCCCCATTAGCGCACGGGGTAATTTCATGTTAATCACATAATCTATCGACTGGTCAAAACCCTGTAAGCCGCCAATCTCCATGTCTATATCTTTAATTTTTAGTGGAAAGGGTTTTACGAGTACCTGCCCGTTGCTAAATTCAATATAATTTTTAACATCTTTCAACACAATCTGTTGAAGTGCCTGGATATTCAGCG
>JANPNY010000335.1:0-12395 GCA_031427745.1 Chitinophagaceae bacterium
TGGACATGACTGCTTTTACTTTGTGCATGGAAAACGAACTGCCCATCATCGTTTTTAATATGAACGAACCGGGTAACTTATTAAAAGTTGTAACCGGCGAAAGAGTGGGCACTTTAGTAAGAGGCTAAACTGTAAACAATATTATTTAAAAGCTCCAGCTAATCCGGGAGCTTTTTGTTGTATATAACTTAATGTAGTCTTATTCCCCATCGCTTTCAACATTAGTCGATGGCAACTTAATTTTCCATTAACCATTTCTTTAATTGAACATTCATTTGGGTGCATTTACAATTGTCGCAGCGGATTAAAGGGTTGCCAACCTTCATAAAGAGATTTATAAGTTAAAAATGGATTTTTAAAAGGTTGGCAACCCTTGCGACAATTTTCATTGCACCCATTCATTTTATCTGTTTGAGGATTATAAAAATTAAGGGTAATTTACACGTGAAAACAATATTGTTTACTCAGAATTTTTAAAGCCGGTTTTATGCAGTTAGCTGATACTCCCCATTCATCCGGAGACCTGTTGGGGAAATTTAAACAACTGGTGGCAGAAAATAAAAGCCTTACAGAAAGGCTGAAGGAATGTGAAGATATTATAGCTGCACGGGAAAATGAAATTGATATGCTGAACCAACTGGTTTCGGAAGCAAGCGAAATGAGGAGCAGCATAGACAATCAACTACAGGAATTAAAATCACTTCAGTACGAGACAGAACAAATGAAGAAATTTATTGCGAACATGGCTGATTTTTATGATAAATAAAAACAGCAAAACTTTATTCCGGTAATTCAGAAATTTTTTCGTCCACCGCCCTTGCCACTACTGCGGCACTAATTTTCTTTAAAGGATTTTTACGGTTGTCTGCGTAATCACGCCGTTGGTTTATAATATCTATACAAGTAAAAATAGCAGCACGGAAAGATGCTTCATCTGCTTTATTTTTTCCGGCAATGTCAAATGCAACACCATGATCAGGTGAGGTGCGGACTCCGCTGATGCCAGCTGTAAAATTTACGCCTTCTCCTATTGCCAGCGACTTAAATGGAATCAGTCCCTGGTCGTGATACATGGCTAAAACGCCATCAAATTTTTCATATTGGCCTCTTGCAAAAAATGCATCAGCCGGGTAAGGACCAAAACATAAAATATCTTTTTGCCTGGCATCTTTAATTGCCGGCTTAATAATTTCTTCTTCCTCTTTTCCAATCAACCCCTCATCGCCCGAATGTGGGTTTAAACCAAGTACAGCAATTTTTGGTTTATCAAAACCAAAATCTTTTTTTAGTGAGGTGTTGATAAGCGTAAGTTTACTGGCAATACTTTCTCTTGTAATAAATGATGCAACATCTTTTACAGGCACATGTTCTGTAACCAAACCAACTTTTAAATTTTCGGCTACCATAAACATAACAACATCCGCAGCCGCAAATAAATTTTTTAAATAGGGTGTATGACCGGTAAAATTAAATTCTGCTGATTGGGTATTTTTTTTGTGAATAGGTGCTGTTACCAACCCATCTATCCATCCGTCCTTTAATGCCTGTGCAGCAACTACAAGACTCATTACTGCATACTTGCCACCTGTTTCGTTTAATACGCCGGGGGTTACTGCTACTTCTTCTTCCCAGCAATTGAACATATTTACCTGCTTATGATTAATGCGGTTGCCTTCCTTAACGGTTGAGAAATTAAAGTTTACATCGGGAATAGCTTTGCGGTAAAAATTTAGGACTTTATTATTTGCAAAAATAACCGGTGTACAAATTTCGAGCAGGCGGCTATCTGCCACTGCTTTAATAATAATCTCCAATCCAATTCCATTAACATCACCACAACTAAGGCCGATTACAGGCTTATTTTCGTATTGCATACAAAGAAATATTTATAGGTAAAAGTACAACAATGTTTTACAAACAGGCGTCAAACAAAATGTGGGTTATGCCTGATTATATAAAGACAATATTTATCAGCAAACAAATTTATGCATTACGCCATCCGTCTTTTTTTTGTAAAGATGGATGCTGTTTAACTGGCCATATCATCATAGCCATCTTTCTTATCTTCCAATACAGGTTCATTTAAAATAACCACCCTGCGTTTGGCTCTGCCCTTCATGGTCATATTCAACATTTCTACACCAAAAGAAAACGCCATACCAAAATAGATATAATTTTTTAGATGAATATGCTCTGCTGCTTCACTATCCCATCCTTCCACTATCAGGCTAATTCCAATCATTACTAAAAATGAAAGCGCCAGCATTTTAAGCGTAGGATGTTTGTGTATGAAGGAGGAAATTTTTGGACTGAATAAAAACATCACCAGCATGGCAATTACTACGGCTGCAATCATTATTTCCACATGCTTGGCGGTGCCGCCTGCAGTGATGATGCTGTCGAAAGAAAATACCGCATCGATGAGAATGATTTGGCCAATTGCCTGTGCCATTGAAATACCTTTATTATTGGCTGTGTTGCTGCTGAGGTCTTCGCCTTCTAGCTTTCCGTGTATTTCTTTTACTGATTTGTAAATTAAAAACAGTCCGCCGGCAAGCATTACTAAACTTGCAAGATCAAAACCTTTACCAGCAAGCGTAAATACAGATTTTCCTTTTTGAGATAACAACCAGCCCAATGCCAGCAGCAACAAACTTCTTGAAATAATACCGGTTATCATCCAAATGGTTCTTGACCTTTTTTGTTCAGCAGCGGTTTTAAGCCGGTTCATTATAATGCTTACAAAAATCACATTGTCGATGCCGAGTACCACTTCTAAAATAACCAGTACAAAAAAACTAATGATACTTTCTGATGTAAATAAATATTCCATTGATTTTTATTAAAGTGCAAATGTATTGCTCATCTGTTTATCTCATTGAAATAAATAGGGAAGCAGTTTTATGAAATCGATTTTTACAATCCCTTACAAATATTTTTTACAATCGCCGGTCCCTCATAAATAAACCCTGTCCATACCTGCACCAGCGAAGCGCCTGCCTGTAATTTTTCTTTGGCATCTGCTGCCGTAAATATTCCACCACTTGCAATGATGGGTATTTGACCATTGGTTTTTTGATAAATGTATTCTACCATGGCTGTACTCTTTTTCTGTACAGGCAATCCGCTTAATCCGCCGGCACCAATTTTTTTAATTTCATCGGCTGTTGTTACAAGATCATCTCTGCTGATGGTGGTATTGGTGGCTACCAACCCGTCTAGTTTTATTTCCATCGCAAGGTCTATTACATCATCTATTTGTTCCTGGGTAAGATCGGGTGCTATTTTTAATAAAACAGGTTTAGGGACTATCATTTCCGCATTTAGTTGCTGGAGATTGGTCAATATTTTTCTCAATGATTCTTTTTCCTGTAGTTCTCTTAAACCCGGTGTATTGGGACTACTAACATTTACCACAAAATAATCTACATAAGGATGCAGGGCAGTAAAGCAAATTTCGTAATCCTTCCAGGCATCTTCATTGGGAGTAATTTTATTTTTACCGATGTTGCCACCAATAATAAGGCGTGCATGCTGCGGACTGACTGGTAACTGTGCATCGGCCAATGCTGGCTCCTGCATTGACGATTGACGATTGACCATTGACCATTCACCATTCACCATTGACCATTCACCATTGACCATTGACCATTCACCATTCGCCATTGACGATTGACCATTGACCATTGACCATCGACGCAACCTTTCTGCAATCACCTCCACCCCATTATTATTAAACCCCATCCTGTTAATGAGGGCTTTATCTTTTGGCAGCCGGAACAGCCTCGGTTTGTCGTTACCAGCCTGTGGTTTGGGTGTTACCGTGCCAATTTCCACAAAGCCAAAACCAAGCGCTTCCAGCTCATTCAGGTATTGGGCATTTTTATCAAAACCTGCACCAAGGCCAACAGGATTCTTAAAGCTAATGCCTAAAAACTTTTTTTGTAATGGAGCATTTACCGGTGAGAAAAGGCGGTTAATTATCTTCTTTATAAAAGAAAACCTGCACAACAACCGCAGGCAGTTCATCGAAAAATAATGCACCTTTTCCGGATCGAATAAAAACAGACATTCCCTGATAAGTTTATACATGTTATGCAAATATAAATGAGTTTGATTTTTTGACAAGAACTGCTACCTTTGAAATAGAAAGTTGCATAAACAACCTTTTGCCCCTGTCCCCTAAAGGGGTAAATACAAATACATTAATTTCTTCATCTCCCCTTCAGGGGATGGGGGCAAATAATTTAATCATGCAGGAAGCATATATCGTAGCAGGTTACAGAACAGCCGTGGCAAAAAGCAAAAAAGGCGGTTTCAGGTTTACAAGGCCAGATGATTTAGCCATTGATGTTATTAAAGGTTTACTGGCAAGTGTGCCGCAGCTGGATGTAAAAAGAGTAGACGATGTAATTGTTGGCAATGCTGTACCAGAGGCTGAGCAAGGCTTACAGGTTGGCAGGATGATTTCTGCCAAAGCAGTTGGTATTCATGCACCGGGTATTACCATTAACCGGTATTGTGCCAGTGGCCTGGAAAGTATTGCAATGGCAACTGCCAAAATACGCACCGGCATGGCTGAATGTATTATTGCCGGTGGGGTAGAAAGTATGAGCCTGGTACCCACTGCAGGCTGGAAAACTTCACCGTCTTACGCCATCGCTAAAGATGAACCGGATTTTTACCTGAGTATGGGACTTACCGCCGAGGCAGTAGCCAAAGAATACAATGTAAGCCGGGAAGACCAGGATGCATTCAGCTACAACAGCCATGTAAAAGCCGGCAATGCAATTGCCAACGGATATTTTAAAACGGGTATTTTACCGATAACTGTTGAGCAGGTGTACCTGGATGAAAAAGGTAAAAAACAACAAAAAAAATACATTGTTGATACTGATGAAGGTGTAAGGGCAGATACTTCGGTTGAAGGACTGGCTAAACTAAAACCTGCCTTTGCACTCGGAGGCTGCATTACAGCAGGTAACAGCTCACAAACCAGCGACGGCGCTGCTTTTGTAATAGTAATGAGTGAGCGGATGGTGAACGAACTGGGTTTAAAACCCATTGCAAGACTGGTAAATTGCGCCAGCGCAGGCGTTCATCCCCGTATTATGGGAATTGGGCCGGTAGAAGCCATTCCAAAAGTATTGCGACAGGCAAATATGTCGATAGGCGATATTGATTTAATAGAATTAAATGAGGCATTTGCGTCTCAATCCCTGGCGGTGATAAGGCAATTAAATTTAAACCCGGAGATTGTAAATATAAACGGCGGTGCCATTGCATTGGGGCACCCGTTGGGGTGCACAGGCGCCAAACTTACCATACAGGTTGTAAATGATATGAAGCGGTTGAATAAAAAGTATGGCATTGTATCGGCCTGTGTTGGCGGCGGACAGGGCATTGCTGGTATTATTGAAAATATTGACTGAGGATAAACAACTATTTGTTGGGCTAGGTTAGCTTTAAAATGCGGGGACTTTTGGGCCGGCATTTTTTGTGGAAATTAATGGGACAACTCAAATGGAAGTAGGTATATTTTTGTGCAATGACTAATTCAAGTACTCTGTTGAATTGCGGCGGTTCTTCAAAACACATTGCCTACACTCCCGTTTCTAATCTTCGCACTAAAAGCAATCCAAAAAAATTAAGTCGAGCAGCCGCATTATGTACTACAATTCCTTTTGGTCTTAGTAAGAGTTTACACCTTTTTAAAAAGGTGTAAACTCTTTTATTACGTTTCGAGTCGTCTTTAAATGCCGGGGAAATTTTTATTCCGCTCCGGGTATTTCCCAAATTAGAAGTTCCTGGCCTTTTTTAATCATCGGGTTTAAAGCCTATTCTTTTTCTTGGTTCCTGCGGCGAATTTAGTAACTGTTTCAAGGCTTCAAAAATCAATCTTATATCTTCATCATGTGCAGTTAATTTCTTTTCTACTTTTTGCATCTGCAATAAAATATCTTTATTCGTTGATAACATTTCTCTCATTTTCACAAAGATTTCTATTACCCTGATAATTACATCCAAAGCTTGCTTGCTTTTTAATACACTTGCCAGCATCAATACGCCATGTTCTGTAAAAGCGTAAGGCAAGTAGCCGCCTAACTGCTGTTTTGATGGTATCGCATTTTGCGATACCATCGCTTCAACTTCCTTCGTTGTCAACTGGAACATAAAATTAGATGGGAACCTGCCTAAGTTTCTTTTTACCTGTTCTCTTAATCTTATCGCCTGAACACCGTATAATTCTGCTAAGTCTCTATCAAGCATTATTTTTTGCTTGCGGATGTAGTAAATTTTATTCACTATAATTTCATGCACTACAGTTATTTTATTTACTGCTTTTGACATGTTGCTTATTTAAAGATGTACAAATATAATTTATCCGAACGGATGATGTTTTGTTAGTTGGTTGGTCAATGTTTCCAGTTCCGGACCCTCGTTCCGCTCCGAGTTTCTCTCAAAAGCAGGAACTCCCAGCCGAGTCTCCACACTAGGCCATGCAGCAAAGCCCTGGGACGGCGCTATTCAGGAAAGCTGTTTAAATTGATTGATACAAGCGCCGTATGTTTAGCGGCTGGTTCTGCCTGCTACATTGCCCACAGCACGGAAACCAGCCTGCTATCGTATGGTATTGCACGTTTTACTGGCATGAGATGAAGATAAATATTTCCTTGCCGATTTTTTTTGGAAAGGTTAATACAAGCACCCTGCTGAATTGCGGCGGGTTCTGCCTACCACATTGCCCAACGCACCGAAACCCGCCTGGGAAACCTTTAATTTAAACTGTGGGAGGTTTTTAATGGGAGACCCCGAGCGGAATTAGGCCAGCAGCCGCTTTGTGTGCTACAATTCCTTTTGGTGTTCGTCAGAGTTTACACCTTTTTAAAAAGGTGTAAACTCTATTATTACGTTTCGAGTCGTCTTTAAATGCCGGGGAAATTTTTATTCCGCTCCGGGTATTTCCAAAATTAGAAATCCCTAGACGAGTCTCAACCTTGAGCCTTGCAGCAATGCTGTGGGACTATCGCTATTCTGGAAAACAGTTTAAATTGATTCATTCAAGCACCCTGTTGAATTGCAGCGGGTTCTGCAAAGCACGTTGCCCATGGCACGGAAACCCGCCTGGGAAATCTTTAATTTATAGTGTGGGTGATTTATGGGAGACTTCGAGCGGAAATAAGCTCCTTTATTTTTTCTTGAAATTTCTGCTGATAGCCTTGCGTAAAATAACTTTCAAAATCTTTTGCATCAGTTACATAAAACTCTTGATACGACAAGGATTTGGGATTGTCTGAATTGCCATAAACCCCTAACGTGCCATCCCTGAATATGCCTACTTCGCTGGGATTGCTTATATTCTCTTCTAAAACAATTTTTAATGTTTGCCTGTTTCCTGTCGAGTCTATATTTTGCCTCTGTTGGTGTTATGAATTTAGCACTTTACCTTATCACGGAAATGCCCCGTTGAGTCTTTTTACCAACCGCAGAAGCGTTGTAGTAGTTTAAAGCTTCTATTAATTGAACACCAAATGGGCGGGATAATTCGTTAGTTGCAGCATTCATAGTTGCAACTTCGGCCGTTGGTGAAAACACACAACGGCGGCCTCCGTTTTTAGGTTGAATTTTATTTTCGTTAAAGGAACACCAACAAAGGCAAAATTCTTGTAGCAGAATCAATCTCTTTATAACCGTCTATTTATTCTTTAATGTTTTAACAGCTTCGATAAGTTCAGCAACCTGTGTCTTTAAAATATCAATTTCATTTTTTTGTGTTTCCATGATTTGTTGTTGTTGTTGAATAGACCTTACCAGGAGTGGAGTTATTTTACTATAGTCAATCATCCAGGGATTTGCTTTTTCGTTTTCGCCACCTGTTTGAACGGCTTGTGGATATAGCTTGTAAAGATCCTGTGCAATAAAACCTGTTTGAAGATTTTTTTTTGTATCAGATTTATAATTGTAGTCGGCAACAAGAATTTTCATGAGATTATCCAGGCCAAATTGAGTGGGGTGAATATTTTCTTTAAGTCTTGCATCTGAAGTGGAATTGAAAAAAGCACCTGCACCGTCTGTTGTAATATTTCCTACCAGGGTTCCATTCACTCTGAAAGCTACCAGGTCATTGTTGGTGG
Organism: Chitinophagaceae bacterium; assembly: GCA_031427745.1. Lineage (GTDB taxonomy): Bacteria > Bacteroidota > Bacteroidia > Chitinophagales > Chitinophagaceae > Ferruginibacter. The sequence continues at coordinate 8,136 of JANPNY010000335.1, forward strand.
CTACATTCTTTTTAGTGATGTGCAGCCCATAACTATAGGTTCTTTGAATACTTGCCCAGGCATCAGTGCCTTCACTGACCATTTCAATCCCATCCACACTTGAAGTGCCGGCATAAAATGCACCGGCATGGGTGTTAGCGCCGCTAAAAAAGTTTGCAGTGCCTTTTACGTGAAGGGTAACGACAGGGGAGGCTACACCTATCCCTACATTTACAGCGCTGGCATCCATGCCACCCAATACAAGGCTATTACTTGAACCTACTTTTGCATTTGCTCCAATGGCTGTTGCGTTTGTTAAGTCGCCGTATAATACATCCGCATGATCTCCGAGGGCTGTATTGCTACTTCCGATACTGATAGTTTCCAACGCAGAAGAACCAAATGCGGTGTTATTATACCCAGATGTATTTAAATAAAGAGCTTTAGACCCAGTAGCAGTATTATTGACGGTATTGCCATTACTGTATAGTGCTTTAGAACCAATAGCCGTATTATTTAATGCGTATTGATATTGTACTGGACTATTATTCACACCATACAAGGCAAGGAGACCAAAAGATGTATTATTTTGGAAAGGATCCAAACTCCCTGCTAATTGACTATTCACCCTGAACCTAAGAGGTTGTGCATCAGTCGTCCCGATAAAGTTAGTGGCGGGGTTGCTGCCGGCATTACCTGTCAACTGCCATCCGGATGCGGCTCCGCCTCCCGGTCCGAAGGTCCCGTTTCCTCTAAGTACATCAGATAAATTGCCCGTGAATCTCAAACTATATACCAAGCCATTTTTATTGTGCCGTAATATTCCACTGTCAATGTTATTAGCTAATGTGTCGAAGCGTACACTGCCAGCCGTATGCAATTTGCTTTTAGGATCAGTAATGCCAATTCCTACATTAACAGTACTTGTTGCGCCGTTCACACCATAAACAGAACCAAGCACCAGGCAATTACTACAATCTACTCTTGCGTTGGCACCTAAAGCAGTTGCATTTGACAATGTTCCAATTGAAACATCAGCTCCAAAACCTATACCCGTATTAAATTCGCCGGTTGTATTGCTTATTAAAGCGTCCCTTCCGTGAGCTGTATTTCCAGTGCCTTCCGTATTTGAACCAAGAGCATTTTCACCAGCAGCGGTATTTGCATTTCCTATCGAGTTGTACCAAAGTGTTCCAACTCCTAACGCGGTATTAAACTTACCGATGCTATTAGAGCGTAAAGCCCAATATCCATTGGCAGTATTCCAATCGCCGGTTGTATTTAACAACATTGCCTCATATCCAAATACACTATTTTTTTGGCCATTGTTATTTGGTAACGAAGAAAAGCCGATTACTGTGTTAGCTTTGATTCGGTCTATTACGCCTGATGACTTATTGTTGATTTTAAACATCAACGGTTGGTCATCAATGGTACCAATAAAATTGCTGGCCGGATTGGTGCCGCTGTTTCCAGTTAATGACCAGCCGGATGATGATCCGCCCCCAGGTCCAAAACTTCCGTTACCCTTTAATACATCATTTGCATTCCCCGTAAATTTCAAACTATAAACCACGCCATTTTTATCATGTCGTAGTATGCCACTATCAAGACCATTTGCTAATGTGTCTACTCTTAAGCCTCCTGCAATATGTAATTTGTTTTTGGGAGTATTGATTCCTATACCAACATTTTGACAAAAAGCCGAATAGGAAGTGCATAAAGCGAGCAGTAATAAGAAGGGACCTTTCATATTTTTATTTTGAGATGATTGTAATAAATTGTTTAAAACAATTGTGTACGCAACAAACGATCACGCAAGCCTGGCAGTTTCTTAAGTGCCACTTAGCCTGCTCAATTTTTAACACCAACAAAGTTTTGTTGATTTTCTTACGGTAGGGAATAAAAATAAACTCCTAATTAGCGGGATAAAAGCATCAGAGGATAATTAACAAATTAAACTTTTTTTCTGGTTATCAAAATTTTTATTTCTAAAATGAAAAATGATTCTTGAATCACGAAACATTGCAAAAGGGATTGGACATTTTACCCCTTATTTTTTGAAAATATAAATGCCCCAATGAGAAATTTCTAAATCGGTAAACTCCCTCTTTAGTTCAGGCAGAACTTTAAGATTTTCTTTCACGAAAATTCTTAAATACAACAAGTAATCTTCAAGAAGAAATTAACATCAGTAGGTGTTACAGAGGAAAATACTCCAATGACCATCATTTTGCCTCTGTCGGTGTTGCGAATTTAGCCCTTTACCTTATCACGAAAATGCCCCGGTTGCGTCTTTTGACCAACCAGCGAAGCGATGTAGTAGTTAAAGCTTCTATTAATTGAGTAGCAAATGTGAGGATGGGTCGTTAGTTGCAACATCCATAGTTGCAACTTCGGCCGTTGGTGAAAACACACAACGGTGGCGTCCGCATTTAGGTTGACACTTTTATTTTCGTTAAAGGAACACCAACAAACGCAAAGAGTTTCGAGTCTCTCTTTAATGTAGGAGTTCCAAACTAAGTCTCCACGATGGGCCATTTAGCAAGGCCGTGGGAAAGGTTTACAAGGCATGTTTCCCTGCTGTGGCCAATGTGCTTTGCAGAAACCGCCGCAGCACTTAACAACACCCTCCTTTTGCCATCAAAAAGCTGTGGAGTATAAACTTAGCCCAATAGAATTACCCATGTTCAAAACATACGCCGGATAGTAGCGGATACCCCGGTGAGGGCGGGTGCGTTGGCCTTTGTGCCGGAGTAGCAGCGAATAGCCGGACCGCTGCCAAACAGGGCTGTAATGCCGGCGTTCAAATAAAAACAAATCGTCTTTTGGACTTCTTTCCGGGTATTTTATGTGCTAATATTATGTCATTCTTGTAAAAGGATGGCTTTAAAAACCTTCCGTCCGTTACCTTTGCCGCTATGCACTACGCTTCGATAGAAAATATTACCAAATCGTTTGGGATTAGAACCTTGTTTAAAAACATCAGTTTTCATGTGGAGGAAGGCGATAAAATAGCCTTTGTTGCCCGCAATGGATGCGGCAAATCGACCTTGTTAAAAATTATTGCCGGTATTGAACACCCCGACAGTGGATCGGTATGGGTACGCAAAGAAGTAAAAGTTATTATGCTGCAACAGGATACCTTGTTTGATGAGGATAAAAGTATTTGGGATAATGTTTTGAGGATGGATAACCCGGTTGTAAAAGTGGTGAAAGAATACGAAATGTTTTTGGAGCAGGAAACGGATGATATTGATAAACTCACCGATTTAATGGGCAGGGTGGACGAACTAAACGCCTGGAATTTTGAGAATGACCTACAGCAGATTTTGGGCAAACTAAACCTGCATCATTTGAATGAGCCGGTTAAAAACCTGAGTGGCGGTCAGCGCAAAAGAGTAGCGCTGGCGCAGGCTTTGATTGAAGCACAGATACATGAAGGCAAATGTTTGCTGATACTGGATGAGCCTACCAACCACCTGGATGTTTCCATGATTGAATGGCTGGAAGATTACCTAAGCAATCAAAAAAGTACCCTGCTGCTGGTAACGCATGACCGGTATTTTTTAGATGCGGTATGCAATGAGATTGTGGAAATGGATGAAGAAAAAGTTTTTGAATACAGGGGCAACTACGATTACTTTTTGGAGCAAAAAAGTTTGCGCCAGGAGATAGCGCAGAGCGAACTGCAGAAGGATAAAAATATATTTAGAAAAGAGCTGGAATGGATGCGCAAGCAACCCAAGGCAAGAACCACCAAATCGAGATCGAGAGAAGATGCGTTTGCAGTAATTGAAGAAAAAGTTAGTTTGAAAAAAGAGGATGCGGAACTGAGCCTCCAGGTAAAAATGACGAGGTTGGGGGGCAAGGTGCTGGAGATGATAAAAATAAACAAGGCTTATGGCGATAAGGTGCTGATTAAGGGTTTTGATTATACTTTTAAACGAGGTGAGCGGGTGGGTATTGTTGGCAAAAATGGTATTGGTAAATCTACTTTTTTAAAAATTGCTTTGCAGCAAGAAGAGCCTGATAGCGGCAAAATAAACCATGGAGATACGGTTGTGTTTGGCAATTTTAACCAAGAAGGATTAGCGTATAAAGAAGATAAACGTGCTATAGAATATGTAAAAGATATGGCAGAGTATTTTCCATTGGCAGACGGCACGAAGCTTAGTGCTAGCATGTTTATGGAAAAATTTGGTTTTAATGCACAGCAACAATTTACACCGCTAAGCAAACTGAGTGGTGGTGAAAAAAGACGCTTGCATTTAATGAGTG